>CAJNCH010000004.1:0-173141 GCA_905221225.1 bacterium | reverse complement strand
CGAACACAGAAGTTAAGCCCTAGAACGCCGGAAGTAGTTGGGGGTTGCCCCCTGTGAGATATGGAAGTCGCTTAGCTCTAGGGAGTTTAGCTCAGCTGGGAGAGCATCTGCCTTACAAGCAGAGGGTCAGCGGTTCGATCCCGTTAACTCCCATAGGTCCCGTAGTGTAGCGGTTATCACGTCGCCCTGTCACGGCGAAGATCGCGGGTTCGATTCCCGTCGGGACCGTTAGAATAACGTAAGTTATTTTAGACTCGTTAGCTCAGTTGGTAGAGCAATTGACTTTTAATCAATGGGTCACTGGTTCGAGCCCAGTACGGGTCATATATGCGGGTTTGGCGGAATTGGCAGACGCACCAGATTTAGGATCTGGCGCTTAACGGCGTGGGGGTTCAAGTCCCTTAACCCGCATTAAGATATAATAAATGAGCCGGCTTAGCTCAGTTGGTAGAGCATCTGATTTGTAATCAGAGGGTCGCGTGTTCAAGTCATGTAGCCGGCATTTTTAGATAGAAGAAAACAGTGCGAACGTAGTTCAGTGGTAGAACACCACCTTGCCAAGGTGGGGGTCGCGGGTTCGAATCCCGTCGTTCGCTTAGAGAGGCCGGGGTGGCGGAACTGGCAGACGCACAGGACTTAAAATCCTGCGATTGGTAACGATCGTACCGGTTCGATTCCGGTCCTCGGCATAATATAGAGCACCCTTAGCTCAACTGGATAGAGTACCTGACTACGAATCAGGCGGTTAGAGGTTCGACTCCTCTAGGGTGCATTTTTCTATTTAACTCGGGAAGTAGCTCAGCTTGGTAGAGTACTTGGTTTGGGACCAAGGTGTCGCAGGTTCGAATCCTGTCTTCCCGATATATGGCGGTGTAGCTCAGCTGGCTAGAGCGTCCGGTTCATACCCGGGAGGTCGGGGGTTCGATCCCCTTCGCCGCTATAAAGATCTTGTTGGACCTTTAGCTCAGCTGGTTAGAGCTCTCGGCTCATAACCGAGTGGTCGTAGGTTCAAGTCCTACAAGGTCCATTTGAATAGTATGGAGGATTACCCAAGTCCGGCTGAAGGGAACGGTCTTGAAAACCGTCAGGCGTGTAAAAGCGTGCGTGGGTTCGAATCCCACATCCTCCTTTTGTATTAACGCGGGATGGAGCAGCTCGGTAGCTCGTCGGGCTCATAACCCGAAGGTCGTAGGTTCAAATCCTGCTCCCGCAATAAGGCTCGGTAGCTCAGTTGGTAGAGCAATGGATTGAAGCTCCATGTGTCGGCGGTTCGATTCCGTCTCGCGCCATTTTTATTTATAGTATTTATGCGGGTGTAGTTTAGTGGTAAAACTACAGCCTTCCAAGCTGTTGTCGCGAGTTCGATTCTCGTCACCCGCTTTGAACTTTGTTCAATTACCAAGTTTTTAACTTGGGCGCGTAGCTCAGGTGGTTAGAGCGCACGCCTGATAAGCGTGAGGTCGGTGGTTCGAGTCCACTCGTGCCCATTAATAGGAGAATTACTCAAGAGGCTGAAGAGGACGGTTTGCTAAATCGTTAGGTCGGGTAACTGGCGCAAGGGTTCGAATCCCTTATTCTCCGTTTTATTGAGAGTTTATAACTCTTTTTTTGTATTTTTAAGAATAGTAGAATAAAAACTTCAGATTTGTAAAACTTAATTGGATTACTTATCTGAAGTTTTTTTACGCTCTTTGTCAACTGTAGTGGGTTGCAGAAAAGCTAAAATCTTTATATATTGTTGATTTTATGGTTGTGCTTGTTTATTACTACTTCCAACTCTTGAGTGAAATTTCTCCGCTATTGAGCCAGATTTCTTTTCCGTTATCACATTGAACTAAAAGTTTGCCATTTTCTGAGATATCTTTAGCAAGTCCTTTGTAGTCTTTTTGATCTAGTGTAAAAGTCACTTCTTTTCCTAGAACGAATGACTGTTTTTTATATAGGTATAATAACTCATCTGCTGGTGTTTCGAAGAAAGCACGCCATATCTCTATAATTAATTCATTTCTGGTTATAGGTGCTGGTGCTTTAAATAGACTAGCAGCTTTTTCTTTTAATTCCTGGGGGAAGTCTTTAATAGTAAAGTTGATTCCTACTCCAATAATGATATCTGTAACTAGGCCTGTTTCTACAGACGTCATTGCTTCAGTAAGGATTCCTCCAATTTTATGATTGTTTAGGTAGATATCATTGACCCATTTTATGTCGACATCTATTAAAGTTAGGTTCTTAATGGCTTTGTAGACAGCTCCTGCTACAAGTAGTGTGTAGGACGGTAATTTGTCGTAGGGGAGATTTGGTTTAAGATGGAGTGTCATATAAATGCCACCTTGTGGTGAGTAGAAAGAACGTTGAAATCGACCTCGGCCTGCTGTTTGATAGGAAGCTAGATAGAGGGTATTTGCTTCATGGCCTAAATCAATTGCTTCTTTTGCATCTAGTTGTGTTGATTTTGTTTCGGGTTTAAAGCTGACTTTAATTGGAAGATTTTCTTCTAGAATCTCTGGAAGAATAAGGTCACCATTCATCAGTTTATATCCTTTGTTTTTGATACTATCAATTTCAATGCCTTCTTGTTCTAGCCGCCTGATGGCTTTCCAAATTGATGTTCGGCTGAGGGATAGTTCTTCTGCGATTTTTTCTCCGCTGATATAATCGGTTTCTTTTGCTAGAATTTGGTAGACGGCTTGGTAGGATTTCATAGTGTTTCCTTTCTTTAGGAATTGTAAATGATTTAAATATAGTTCGGATAGTTGGTCAAAACCTTATTATATTACTACTATTTTAACATATACCTAGTCTTTACGGTATGATTTTCTTATAGTAAGTCTAGTCATTAAGTTTGAGTTTTGAAATATCAGTATTTTTGCTCTCTTTTTTACCTAGTAAACGTTTCCTTTGTTTTCAAATTACTAAAAAAGTGGTACAATATAGGGTAGCTTACTATTATCTGAATCAACTGATTTGGAGAGAAAGGATTCGTTTTGAAATCAATAGGCTTTATTGAAAAGCTGAAAGGGTTGTCTAGTAAAGAGCTGATTTTATTGGGAATTATTCTGAGTATCTTTTTACCCTTTTATCTTTTTGTAGTTGTATTCTGTTTATATATTATTAGTTTGATTTTTACAGGAGACATGAAAAGTATTCTTCAGAAAATGGGGGAGCATCCGATGCTGCTTCTTTTTCTTGGCTATAGTACTGTAATATCCATTTTTGCACAAAATTGGATGGGAGTTGTGGCTTCAGTAGGAATTTTTCTATTTACTGTTTTCTTTTTGCACTATCAGTCGATTTTATCACATAAATTCTTTCGCTTGATTTTGCAGCTCGTCTTGTTTGGTAGCGTCTTGTCAGCTGCTTTTGCGAGTTTAGAGCATTTCCAAATTGTGAAGAAATTTAACTATGCCTTTCTTTCACCCAATATGCAGGTTTGGCATCAGAATCGTGCAGAAGTGACCTTCTTTAATCCTAATTATTATGGAATTATTTGTTGTTTCTGTATCATGATTGCCTTCTATCTGTTTACAACAACCAAGTTAAATTGGTTGAAAGTATTCTGTGTGATTGCAGGCTTTGTGAATCTCTTTGGTTTGAATTTTACTCAAAATCGAACTGCCTTTCCTGCTATTATCGCTGGAGCGATCATTTATCTCTTTACGACCATTAAAAACTGGAAGGCCTTTTGGCTTAGTATTGGGGTCTTTGCGATTGGCTTGAGTTTCCTCTTTTCTAGTGATTTGGGAGTTAGGATGGGGACTTTAGACTCTTCTATGGAAGAACGCATTTCTATCTGGGATGCTGGGATGGCCTTGTTTAAGCAAAATCCTTTTTGGGGTGAGGGGCCATTAACCTATATGCACTCTTATCCTCGGATAAATGCTCCTTATCATGAACATGCACACAGTCTGTATATTGACACGATTCTGAGTTACGGAATTGTGGGGACTATTTTATTAGTTTTGTCTTCTGTGGCTCCTGTTCGCTTGATGATGGATATGAGTCAGGAGTCGGGGAAACGTCCGATTATTGGTCTTTATCTGTCTTTCCTTACAGTGGTTGCTGTGCACGGAATTTTTGACTTGGCCCTCTTCTGGATTCAATCAGGTTTCATTTTCTTGCTTGTTATGTGCAGTATTCCGTTGGAGCATCGAACGTTGGTATCAGACATGACGGATTAAGTTTATAAGTTTAAAATCTTCTATCTTGGGTAGGAGATTTTTTTACTGGGAAAAATTATTTCCAAATCGAAATAGTTGACAGTTGGAATAATGAGTGTTACAATTGTTTTATTCTTTTCGATATCGAAATAAATTGGAGGTGTTATGAAAGATAGTCATTTGTTAGCTCATCATATTCGTTTGTTGAATGGGCGGATTTTTCAAAAGTTACTGAGCCAAGATCCTGAAGCTCTTTATCGGAGTGAACAGGGCAAGATTTTAGCGGTTTTATGGAATAGTGAAACTGGCTGCGCAACTGCGACAGATATTGCGCTTGCGACTGGGCTTGCTAATAATACTCTGACGACGATGATTAAAAAACTAGAGGAACAAAATCTTGTAACTATTAGTCCATGTGGAGAAGATAAGCGTAAAAAGTATCTAGTTTTAACAGAGTTGGGGCAGTCTCAGAAAGAAGTGGGGCTTCGTGTCAGTCAGAAATTGGATACGATCTTTTACAAAGGATTTTCAGAGGAAGAAATTCGTCAGTTTGAAGCCTTTCAAGAAAGAATTTTGGCTAATCTGAAAGAGGAGGAAAATGAGGTTTAAAATGGAGCAAATTAGCTGTTTATAAGTAAAGGCCACTTTTGACTTTGTTTTCCAACTCTTAGGACAAGGAAACTATGTGGTTAGCTATGGTCATACTCAGATTGGTGAGTTGCCTATGCTCAGTACGATATCTTCCGTCTAGAAAACGGGAAAATTGTGGAGTATTGGGGCAATAAGGAAGTCATGCCTAAGGTAGAAGACTTGACCAATCGAGGGAAGTTTTAAATTGAGGATACAGAATGATTGAATACAAAAATGTAGCTTTACGTTATACAGAAAAAGATGTCTTGAGAGATGTTAATTTACGGATTGAGAATGGCGAGTTTATGGTTTTAGTTGGGCCTTCTGGCTCAGGTAAGACGACCATGATTAAGATGATTAACCGTCTCTTGGAACCGACTGATGGAAATATTTATATGGATGGCAAGCGCATCAAAGACTATGACGAGCGGGATCTTCGTCTTTCTACTGGTTATGTTTTACAGGCTATTGCCCTATTTCCTAATCTAACGGTCGCGGAAAATATTGGCCTGATTCCTGAAATGAAGGGCTGGACTAAGGAAGAAATTGCTCAGAAAACAGAAGAGCTTTTGGCTAAGGTTGGCTTGCCAGTAGCTGAGTATGGGCATCGTTTGCCTAGTGAATTATCTGGTGGGGAGCAACAGCGTGTTGGAATTGTACGGGCTATGATTGGTCAGCCTAAGATTCTCCTCATGGATGAACCTTTTTCGGCTCTTGATGCTATTTCAAGAAAACAGTTGCAGGTTTTGACTAAAGATTTGCATAAAGAGTTTGGGATGACAACGATTTTTGTGACCCATGATACGGATGAGGCCTTGAAGTTGGCGGACCGTATTGCTGTCTTGCAGGATGGAGAGATTCGCCAGGTAGCGAATCCCGAGACCATTTTAAAAGCGCCTGCCACAGATTTTGTAGCAGACTTGTTTGGAGGTAGTGTTCATGACTAATTTAATTGCAACTTTTCAGGATCGTTTTAGTGATTGGTTGACAGCCCTATCTCAACATTTGCAGTTGTCACTTTTAACCTTGTTACTAGCTATTTTTATCGCGATTCCCTTGGCTGTTTATCTTCGCTATCATGAGAAGTTGGCGGATTGGGTTTTGCAGATTGCAGGGATTTTCCAGACCATCCCGTCTCTTGCCTTGTTGGGGCTCTTTATCCCCTTGATGGGAATTGGAACCTTGCCAGCTTTGACAGCTCTAGTGATTTATGCGATTTTTCCGATTTTGCAAAATACTATCACTGGGCTAAAGGGAATTGATCCGAGTCTGCAAGAGGCTGGGATTGCCTTTGGGATGACTAGATGGGAACGTCTCAAGAAGTTTGAAATTCCACTTGCCATGCCTGTTATCATGTCTGGGATTCGGACGGCAGCTGTTTTGATTATCGGTACGGCAACCTTGGCGGCCTTGATTGGTGCAGGGGGGCTGGGTTCCTTTATCCTTTTGGGAATTGACCGTAATAATGCCAGTCTGATTTTGATTGGGGCACTTTCTTCTGCAGTGCTTGCCATTGCCTTTAACTTCCTACTAAAAGTGATGGAAAAAGCAAAATTACGGACGATTTTTTCTGGTTTTGCCTTGGTGACCATATTGCTCGGTCTGTCTTATAGTCCAGCCCTCTTGGCTCAAAAAGAGAAAGAAAACTTGGTGATTGCTGGGAAATTGGGTCCAGAACCAGAAATTTTGGCTAATATGTATAAGTTACTGATTGAAGAAAATACCAGCATGACTGCGACTGTTAAACCAAATTTTGGGAAAACAAGCTTTCTCTATGAAGCTCTGAAAAAAGGCGATATTGACATTTATCCTGAATTTACTGGTACGGTGACTGAAAGTTTGCTGCAACCATCACCTAAAGTGAGTCATGAGCCAGAGCAGGTTTATCAGGTGGCGCGTGAAGGTATTGCTAAACAGGATCATCTAGCCTATCTCAAACCCATGTCTTATCAAAATACCTACGCTGTAGCTGTTCCGAAAAAGATTGCTCAAGAATATGGCTTGAAGACCATTTCGGACTTGAAAAAAGTGGAAGGGCAGCTGAAAGCAGGTTTTACACTCGAATTTAATGACCGTGAAGATGGCAATAAGGGCTTGCAATCAATGTATGGTCTCAATCTCAATGTAGCGACCATGGAACCAGCCCTTCGCTATCAGGCTATTCAGTCAGGTGATATTCAAATCACGGACGCCTATTCGACCGATGCGGAATTGGCGCGTTATGATTTACAGGTATTGGAAGATGACAAACAACTCTTCCCACCTTATCAAGGGGCTCCACTCATGAAAGAAGCTCTTCTCAAGAAACATCCAGAGTTGGAAACAGTTCTCAATAAATTGGCTGGTAAAATTACTGAAAGCCAGATGAGCCAGCTCAACTACCAAGTCGGTGTTGAAGGCAAGTCAGCAGAACAAGTAGCCAAAGAGTTTCTACAAGAAGAAGGTTTGTTGAAGAAATGATGGTGCAGAGACTTTAAACATACTGAACTAAACTTCCTTAAACGACTAGATAAAAGAATGCTCAGACAATGTCGTCTGGGCTTTTTTGGTGTCAGAATTAATGATTTTCATTTTTAAATGGAAAATAAGAGGAAATTTTTAGGATTTTCTAAAATTTTACTGTAAATACACTTGACTATTCACAAAATAGGTGTATAATGTGTTGTGAACTACTTAACAAATAAAGATTTCTAGCTCATGTCGACTAAGGCTGGAAATCTTGTGTATAGACAGTTCAGTAGATATATAATAGAGCGTTGCGTCCGAAAGTCTATCCAGACACGGCTCTTTAAAAACAAAAGGAGAAGATTATGAAAACAGAACCGATTCATCGTACCAGTATGTGGAAATTTAAGTTAAGTGCTGCCACCATGACTTTGATTCCCGCTGCCGTGGGGATTAACTATGTTGCCAAAGCCTTGGCGGAGGGATTAAAGTTGCCCGTTTGGCTGGGGTCTTTGGGAACCTTTCTTACCAGCATGTTGGCTGGGCCGGTTGCCGGTGCCATTAGTGGTTTCATCAACAACGTGATCTATGGGCTGACCTTATCGCCAATTTCAACCGTGTATGCGATTACCAGCATCGGAATTGGGATTGCTGTCGGAGTTTTGCACGCCAATGGGTGGTTCTCGTCAGCGCGACGAGTATTTGTTTCTGCTATTATTATTGCCATCGTTTCAGCTGTCATTTCAACGCCACTCAACGTCATCTTTTGGGGTGGTCAGACCGGTATCGCTTGGGGTGACTCATTGTTTGCGGTAATGGTCGCCAATCATGCACCAGTGTGGCTGGCCTCATTTACCGATGAGTTTGTCTTGGATATTTTGGATAAAGTCTGCGTGGCCTACCTGTCATTCTTCATCTATCGTCAGCTGCCGAAGCGGATGGTGCACTTCTTTAGCGATGATAAATGATGACTGATAAAACATTGATTTCTGGAGCGCCACGGGTCAAGCTCAAGTGGTACCAGGTGATCGATCCGATTACTAAGCTCTTGTTCATCTTGGACATGACGTTGTTGAGCTTTGCCAGTATGAATTTATTGCTTCAGGCCGGATTAATTCTTGTCGCAACACTGCTATTGTTATTTTCCAAATTGAGTTCTACCACCTTTAAGGCGCTGGGATTCAGCCTGTTTCTGATTTGCACCATGCTGATCATCCAAGGGTTATTTTACAGTCGGAATCAAACTGTGCTGTTTTCTGTGCTTGGGGTGTCGTTCTACAAAGAAGGCCTGATTTACGCCACCACTCTGGGTTGTCGAGTATTGGTGATTATTTTGACCAGTGGCTTTTTTATGGTGACCACGAGTATTTCAGAAAACGCGGCCTATTTGGAACTATCCGGATTGTCTTATAAAACCGTCTACGTTCTGATGTCGGTGTGTTATATTTTGCCGGAAATGATGCGCAATATGCGGAAAATCCAGCAGGCACAAAAAGTTCGCGGAACCAATCCGCAAAAAACGTTGATTCAGAAATTAAAGTCAGTCCTGCCGGTTCTAATTCCATTGGTGATTAAGACCTTGGATCAATCGATGACGCGGTCGATTTCTCTCCAACTGAGAGGTTTTGATAATCTCAACCGGACTGTCAGAACCTCCCAGCGCGTGTATCGCCTGTCGCGGACGCTGCACATTGGTCTGACTGGATTGGCAATTTTATTGATTGGGTGGAAGATATGGACGAAGATAAACGGATTGTAATTGAAAATTTGACCACCCGTTATCCGGGTACTGAGCAACCACAACTGCGTCAGATTAACGCGGAGGTTCATACCGGCCAGGTGGTTGGGATTATCGGGAATAGCCACTCCGGCAAATCGACTTTGTGCCGTGTGCTGGCAGGGGTCATTCCCAAAATTGTGTCTGCTGAGATTGAGGGCGATTGGCACATGTTTGGCCAGCGAGTGTCCGACAATTGGCCCGTTTATAATGCCATGAATGGAGTTGTACTGCAAAATCCAGCTGGCCAACTAAGTGGGTTGGCAGACACGGTTGCCGATGAAATCGCCTTTGACTTGATTAATCAGGGAATGGCTGAAGGACTGATTCAAAAACGGGTTGAAGAAGTTGCCACGCAAATGGGGTTGATTGAACAGCTGAATTTGCGTCCCGAGAGCCTTTCCGGTGGTCAGATCCAGCGGTTGGCAATTGCCACGGCGATTGTGGCTAATCCGGCTGTTTTGATTATGGATGATCCGACCAGTGAGATGGATCCCCTTGGCCGCCGGCAATTTTTCCAATGGCTGGCCCAAGTCAAAGAGACGACTGTCTTCATTGTCACCAGTGAAATTGACGATTTGTGCGAAGTCGCCGACGTTGTGTGGGTGCTGCACGAGGGTCAAATGGTAGCCCAGGGCAGGCCGGGTGAGGTGTTTAATCATTTGGCAGCTGACTGGCAGATTCCAGCCCCGACAATCCAGCAACTTGCTCAAAAAATGGATTGGCACTTGGCTGATGGCCGGTATCCGGTGAATTACGCTGATCTGAAGGAGGTTCGTTATGTCCACAATTGAACTGAGCCACCTGACGTTCACTTATCCGGAACGGTCCTTTAGCTTGGATGTTGAAGACAAACACTTCGCCGATCCGATGGTGGCGATTGTCGGCCAAAATGGTGCCGGCAAATCAACGCTCTTCAAATTGTTGACGGGCTTGCTGACACCACAAACCGGTGTGATTAAGATCGATGGAGAAAATTTTAATGATCTTAAACCAGTCGAAAAGTTACTGAAGGTTGGGATTACTTTTCAGAATCCTGACGATCAGCTTTTCAACCCGACTGTTCAACGAGAGGTGGAGTGGAATGTCGCGCAGGTCATAGATGACCGCGACACGATTACGAGGCGGGCTTTAGCGGCTCTAAAAAGAGTTGGCTTGGATGATAAAACAGCTGAAAGTCCATATGACCTGTCATTGTCGGAACGCAAGCTGTTGAGCGTTGCCACTGTTTTGGCAGTGGATCCGGAGATTTATTTATTTGATGAGCCGATGATGTCGCTTGATTGGGAAAGCCGGCGCAAGTTGACCGCAATTTTCCATCAGTTGGCTGATTCGGGCCACCAAGTTGTGACCATCACCCATGACATGGATTGGGTCGCCGCCGAGTTTGAGTCGGTGTATGTTATGGAACACGGGAAGTTTGGCTTCGCCGGCAGTCCACGGGAATTGTTCAGCAATCACGAACTTGTCCAGCGAGTGGGATTACTACCACCGCGGATTATGGACATAGCGGAGTCGCTGGGTGATTCACAGACATATTTATCGGTTAATGATTATTGCCAGAAAAATCGAGATGTATAGAAAAAGTCACCTCTGCGGGTTTTCCAGGTTGAAGGATTAACTTCAGCTTCTGGCAAGAACTCACATGGGTGACTTTTGTGTTTAATAACGTTTCATGATCATTGGGTGCTTCCTCAGATTACTCGGTTTGATTTTACTTTGTTTCATGGTCATAATCATATACCATTTCTTTTGGATTTTTTGTTTGACTAATACAAAATAGGTCTTCATAGGTCTTCGCATTTTTAGCGCCCATTAGGATCATCAGTATAATTTTCTGAATTAGGAGACTGTCCCATCACTATTCGAACTTCGTCTCCCAACTTACGCTGTTCCCATTCATCCGTGAATCCTTTAAATCGCAATTCTGGAACTTTCTTTTTAACTGAATCATCTATTTTCGCCATAGTCCCCACCATTTTATTGGTTTTTCTTGTTCTTCTATCTTTTTTTGATCTTTGATTTGTTCCTGCAAATTTTCCAACTTCTCTTTAAGAGCGTTCACTTCATCTTTATATTGATTGTCTAAGTGTTTGAATTCTGTTTCCTGTGAGGGCATTTTGAGGGCTTTTAAGTTATCATTTTCCGCCTTGTATTCTTCTAGCAACTTTTTATCTTGCAAGGCTAATCGTTGTTACTGGTCTAACAAATCAGTTAGTTTTTCTATTTGTTGGTCTTTGGTATTTGATTTGCTACTACTTTCTACTTTACCTAAAATTATTTTTTCTGCTTTAGAATTTATTAGATTAGACCCATTGGAACTTTTAAGCTGTAATTCTTTTGGTAACCTTTGGTAGTGATATTGAATATTTTGTTTTGTAACACTCAACTCATCTGCCAGCTCTTTGATCGTTTTTAAGTCTTCACTCATGGTTTAAGTCCTGCCTTTTAACCGTTGGTAGATATTGTTCAATGGCTTTTTTGAGGTAGCGTGCGATATTATGCTTAGAATATTCTTCACGTCTGCTGGCAACATAAGACAAGTGGTCTTTAACACTATTTAGCCCTCTTAATTCTTTCAGTTCGTCATAGAGGGGGTAAACATGGACTTGCAATCCTGCCATGATTTTTGTATCTTGCATTTCAAACGGACTTAGCAACATATTTTCTAGCAATAGCGTGGTGTACTTGCTTTTCATTGCTTCAATAGCTAGCTTATCTTCGGTTTCTGCTTTGCGTGCTTTATCTTCTTGATAGGGGGTATCTTCTAACTTATAGCTGCTATCGTCTGCTCGACGTTTCTTTCGTAACCAGATATCCAATGTTAAACCGTCCGCATCAATCGCTCGATAGAGATAATGCCAACGCCCCTTAATTTTGATATAGGTTTCATCCATTTTCCACGAATAGAAGGACTGTTTATTTTTCTTTTTCCAGAGATGATAGAGGATTTTACTGTATTCTTGAACCCACCGATAAATCGTAGTGTGACAAACATTTATTCCACGGTCATAAAGCAATTCCTGAACTTCACGATAGATCAGATTGTAACGTAGGTAATAACCAACAGCGACAATGATGACGTCTTGTTGGAATTGTTTGCCTTTAAAATGATTCATCTCTCAAGCCTTACTAACCTTTTTTCTGCTCTTTGAGAAGCTGAAGGTCGTGCTAGTAACTACCTATTTGGTTTGATTAATTCCATCATTTATCTGGTGCTTGCCCTTCAAAAAGCTTCTATGGTGAGGTTTTAACAACTCTCTATTTTACAATTATGCAGCCAATTGGTCTCTTGGTTTGGATTTATCAAGCCCAGTTTAAGAAAGAACAACAAGAGTTTGTCGCGCGTAAGCTGGATGGCAAGGGTTGGACCAAGTATCTTTCCATTAGTGTTCTTTGGTGGTTGGTCTTTGGATTCATTTATCAGTCTATTGGTGCCAATCGTCCCTATCGTGATTCCATCACAGATGCGACCAATGGGGTGGGACAAATTCTCATGACAGCTGTTTACCGTGAACAATGGATATTCTGGGCAGCTACCAATGTCTTTTCAATCTATCTCTGGTGGGGAGAAAGCCTGCAAATTCAAGGGAAATATCTAATTTATCTCATTAACAGTCTAGTTGGTTGGTATCAATGGAGCAAGGCAGCAAAGAGTGCTTAAAAAGTAAAAAAGGATCGGATGATCCTTTTTTGTGTTAGAGCAAAATGAATAATACCGTAATGATAATAGCTCTCGTTATACGAACGATGTGGTGCGATATATGTTGGTTTTCTTTCTGTTTGTCATTCCAATAGGATCCGTAGCAAATCACCCCACAGTCAACCAGCCAAAGAGATAGTGCAACAAGCGGCAAAAGGAAGTAGAGGATGAGAGATAAGGTCGCAAGGCTACTTCCGATAAGGAGAAGGCGATTTCCTAATTGTTAAATGAAGTGATATACTTGGAGAATATGAATCAAATCTATTTTGCTCTTCCGAGTTTAATTTTTTATCAAAACATGCTATACTGTAGCATAGAAATAAACGATCACTTATTAACGAAGTATAGTGAGAGTTGAAAGGATTGGAAAATGAATAAACAACCGCAAATCATGGAAAAAGAACGTTTGGGGGCTTTTATAGATGCAGTTTTAGCCATCGTTATGACTATCTTGGTGCTTGAGTTGGAAAAACCGAAGACATTTGATGTACAAGGATTATGGGAGCTTCGAACAAATTTTCTCGCCTACGCCATCTCTTTCTTTTGGCTAGGAGCTATGTGGGCCAATATTCACGCTGCCTCCCACCTTATTCAAAAAATCAGTCAAAAAACGGTTTGGGCTACCATTGTTATGCTTTTTTTCTCTTCCCTCTTTCCCTATGCGACACAGCTCATAGCGACTCATTTTACGAATGGGACTATGCAGGCCTTTTACGGAGTCATCGTTCTACTGATTACTTTTTCAGTCTTATGGTATTATCGTACGCTTGAGGAGGTAAATGATGGCGCAGAAATGTATGGGTTGAATGCAGATCGCCAAAAATGGTTGACCTGGGACATTGGTATTAAGATTCTTGGATTAATCTTGTCCCTGACGATTTTTCCGGCAGGAGTTGGGATTTCAGTCCTAGTGACCCTTCTATTTATTGTCATTCCTAAACAATTTAATCCATAAAAAGTCAAAACGAGCCCTTTTGGACTCGTTTTTCTGTTTAATTATAGACATGTAGGATTTCCAAATAAAACTGAATCACTTCTTGTTCGGAGTAGGACTTGCCTTTTTTCAACCACCAGCTGAGGGTTTCAATGAAATGGCTTACGACTAGGTGTTTGAGATAGGAGTGAGGAATGTTGGGGTACGATTGGATTAGTTCGTCGGCTACTATTGGGTAGATATCATGTTCCAGTTCTTTTCGCAGTTGCCGGATAAAATAATCGTTTTTAGAGAGCAAGAGACTGGTTACATGGTCTTGATTTTTCTTGAAATGCTGAAAGATATGGGCAAGGTAATCTTCGGTTGAAATAGAATGCTCTCTTTCAAAGAGGTGATGGAAGAGGTAGCGGCAGAGCTCGTCCAGAAGCAGCTCCTTACTCTCATAGTGACAGTAAAAGGTGGAGCGTCCCACATCTGCGAGATCAATAATATCCTGAACAGTAGTGGCCTCGTAGCCCTTAGTGTTCAAAAGTTGTAGAAAAGCTTGATAGATGGCTTTTTTTGTTTTACTGGTACGGCGGTCAATGTTAGTCATATGGACACTTGAGGCAAATTGTTCAGAACTGAATAAAGCTGACCTTTTGCTTCTATCCTTTCTTTGAGTTTTAGTGGATAATGATAATGAACAAGATGTTCATAAATCTATTATAACAAAGGAATGAGAAATATGAAGGCAAAATATACTGTTTGGCTAGCTTTTTTCTTAAATTTGACTTATGCCATTGTCGAGTTTATCGCTGGTGGAGTGTTTGGGTCCAGTGCAGTTCTTGCTGACTCGGTGCATGACTTGGGAGATGCGATTGCTATTGGGATCTCAGCCTTTTTGGAAAGTATCTCCAATCGTGAAGAAGACAGCCACTATACCTTGGGCTACAAGCGTTTTAGCCTTTTAGGGGCCATGGTAACGGCTGTGATTCTTATGACAGGGTCCGTTTTGGTCATTTTGGAAAATATAGCGAAAATCTTTCATCCACAATCGGTCAATGATGAGGGGATTCTCTGGTTAGGAATTATTGCGATTATTATCAATGTGCTAGCGAGTCTCGTCATTCGCAAAGGACAAACCAAGAATGAATCCATTCTCAGCCTGCACTTTCTGGAAGATACCTTGGGTTGGGTGGCTGTCATCCTGATGGCCATTGTTCTTCGATTTACCGATTGGTATATCTTGGATCCGCTCTTGTCTCTTGCTATTTCCTTCTTTATTCTGTCAAAAGCCCTTCCACGTTTTTGGAGCACGCTCAAGATATTCCTCGATGCAGTGCCAGAAGGAGTAGATATCCAGAAAATCAAGACGGATTTAGCAGAATTGGATCATGTCGCTAGTATCAATCAACTTAATCTCTGGACTATGGATGGTTTGGAAAAAAATGCCATTGTCCATGTTTGTTTAAAAGAGATGGAGCATATGGAAACTTGTAAAGAATCTATTCGAATTTTCCTCAAAGATTGTGGCTTTCAAAATATTACCATTGAAGTTGATGCTGACCTAGAAAGTCACCAAGCACATAAGCGAAAGGTGTGAGTTGGAGCGGAATCATAGAGATTATTAGAGAAACAGCCTTGCTAGAGGTCGTTTTGTAATCCTAATCATTCCTTGTACTTTCTCTCAGAGTCAGTCTGGTTCCCAGCATGGTCAGGCTAGGTATTTTGCGACCGTGGAGGACTTCCTTGTTAAGAATATCCATGCCTGCTCGCCCCATTTCTTCGGTATAGACGGTGATGCTGGAGAGGGGAGGATAAACCTGCTTGGTTAGGCTGGTGTCGTTAAAGGAAATGAGGCTGACGCGGTCTGGCAGGCTGATTCCAGCTTCTTGGAGCGCACGGAGGGCACCGATGGCTAAACTATCACTGGCAGCGAAAAAGGCTGGTGGGAGTTGGTCTCCTAAGCTTTGAATGGCCTCCTTCATCAAGTCATAGCCAGACTGGGCAGTAAAACTTCCTTGAAAGACTAGTTCATCATGATAGATTCCCTTCGCTTGACTGTAGTTTCTGAAGTTTTCCAGCCGCTTATCCTCAATGATTTCTTCTTGGTCAGTTGTTTCCTCAAGCCCTGTTAGAATCCCGATACGATCAAGTCCTTGGCTGAGGAAATAATCGACAACCTGTTTCATGGCAGTGTAAAAGTCCGTGATAATACAAGTGTGTCCCAGCGAGAGGGTATCGCTGTCTAAAAATACAAGAGGCTTTTGGTATTCTTCAAAGGCAGAAATCTGTGCACGGCTAAATTTTCCGATGCAGAGAATCCCAATCACTTCCTCGCTTAGAGTAAAAGGATGGTCATTAAAATAGCGCAAGATATCATAGTCCAATTCTTGGGCTCTTTTTTCTATGCCTAGGCGAATCTGGTAGTAGTAGAGGTCGTCCAGCTCTCCTTGTTCGCTGACCCATTGGATAATGGCAATCTTTTGCTTGAGCTTATGGGACTCGCCTGTTTTGAGGTGCTTGGTATAGCCTAGTTCTTCAGCAACTGTTAAAATACGGTGTCTGGTTTCTTCTGTGACAGATAGGCTCTGGTCGCGGTTGAGGACACGGGATACGGTCGCGATAGAGACAGAGGCTAGCTGTGCAATGTCTTTTAAGGTAGCCATAAATCCTCCTTCTTTTAGGTTAGTATATCATATTTTTCTGCTTTTTACTGATAGTTTAGTAAAAGTTTAGTAAAAAGGATTGACCTTGGCAAATCCCTTGGATACAATAGAAGAAAACGATTACACGTTAAGACGACTTAACGGACAGTCAAAGGAGAATTTATATGACACAACATCTTACTGCTGAAGCCCTTCGCAAAGACTTTCTTGCTGTTTTTGGTCAAGAAGCAGACCAAACTTTCTTTTCACCAGGTCGTATCAATTTGATTGGTGAACACACGGACTATAATGGCGGGCATGTTTTTCCAGCTGCTATTTCTTTAGGAACCTACGGTGTCGCTCGCAAGCGTGATGACCAAGTTTTGCGTTTCTACTCAGCTAACTTTGAGGACAAGGGTATTATCGAAGTGCCTCTTGCTGACCTCAAATTTGAAAAAGAGCACAGCTGGACCAACTATCCAAAAGGGGTTCTTCATTTCTTGCAAGAAGCTGGGCACGTGATTGACAAAGGTTTTGATTTTTATGTTTATGGGAATATACCAAATGGTGCCGGCTTGTCTTCTTCAGCATCCTTGGAACTTTTGACAGGAGTCGTGGCAGAGCATCTCTTTGATTTAAAACTAGACCGTTTGGATTTGGTTAAAATCGGAAAACAAACAGAAAACAACTTTATCGGAGTCAATTCTGGCATTATGGACCAATTTGCTATTGGTATGGGAGCGGACCAACGTGCAATTTACTTAGATACTAACACTTTAGAATACGACTTGGTACCACTTGATTTGAAGGACAATGTCGTTGTTATCATGAACACCAACAAACGCCGTGAATTGGCGGACTCTAAATACAATGAACGTCGTGCTGAGTGTGAAAAGGCAGTGGAAGAATTGCAAGTTGCCTTAGATATTCAGACTTTGGGTGAATTGGACGAGTGGGCCTTTGACCAATATAGCTACCTAATCAAAGATGAAAATCGTTTGAGACGTGCTCGCCATGCTGTGCTTGAAAACCAACGTACCCTTAAAGCGCAAGCAGCCCTTCAAGCAGGTGATTTGGAAACCTTTGGTCGTTTGATGAATGCGTCACACATTTCCCTAGAGCATGATTATGAAGTAACTGGTTTGGAATTGGATACCCTTGTTCACACAGCTTGGGCACAAGAAGGAGTTCTAGGTGCTCGTATGACAGGGGCAGGTTTTGGCGGATGTGCCATTGCCTTGGTGCAAAAAGATACAGTTGAGGCCTTTAAGGAAGCTGTTGGCAAGCACTACGAGGAAGTCGTTGGATACGCTCCAAGCTTCTATATCGCCGAAGTTGCAGGTGGCACTCGAGTCCTTGACTAGTCAAAAGGAGGCTCTATAGTGACCTTAGTAGATAAATTTGTAACACATGTCATTTCTGAAAGTTCATTTGAGGAAATGGATCGAATCTACCTGACCAATCGTGTCTTGGCACGAGTGGGAGACGGTGTTTTGGAAGTTGAGACAAATCTGGATAAAGTGATTGACCTCAAGGACCAGCTGGTTGAGGAGGCCGTTCGATTAGAGACGATTGAGGATAGTCAGACTGAGCGTGAAATCCTTGGTGCTGAACTGATGGACTTAGTGATCCCTTGTCCCAGTCAGGTCAATCGTGATTTCTGGGCAACCTATGCCCACTCTCCTGGGCAGGCGATAGAGGATTTTTACCAACTCAGTCAGAAGAATGACTACATCAAACTCAAGGCCATTGCTAAAAATATCGCCTATAGGGTTCCATCTGACTACGGTGAGCTTGAAATTACGATTAATCTCTCTAAGCCTGAAAAAGATCCCAAAGAGATTGCGGCCGCCAAGTTAGTGCAAACTAGCAATTATCCTCAGTGTCAGCTTTGTCTAGAGAATGAGGGCTACCATGGTCGGGTCAACCACCCAGCTCGCAGCAACCACCGTATTATCCGTTTTGAATTGGCTGGTCAGGAGTGGGGGTTCCAGTATTCGCCCTATGCTTACTTTAATGAGCATTGTATTTTCTTAGATGGCCAGCATCGTCCCATGTCCATTAGTCGTCAGAGTTTTGAACGTCTGCTGGCTATCGTAGAGCAGTTTCCAGGATATTTTGCAGGCTCTAATGCCGACTTGCCGATTGTGGGGGGCTCTATTCTAACCCATGACCACTATCAGGGGGGACGACATGTTTTCCCTATGGAATTGGCTTCCTTGCAAAAGACTTTCACTTTTACTGGTTTTGAGCAGGTCAAGGCTGGGATTGTCAAGTGGCCCATGTCTGTTCTACGTTTGACTTCGGATTCCAAAGAAGATTTGATCAACTTGGCTGACAAGATTTTGCAGGAATGGCGCCAGTATTCAGATTTTGAAGTGCAAATTTTAGCAGAGACAGACGGGACACCACATCACACTATCATCCCAATTGCCCGTAAACGCGATGGACAGTTTGAGTTGGACTTGGTCTTGCGGGACAATCAGACATCGCCAGAGCATCCTGACGGCATCTATCATCCCCACAAGGATGTCCAACATATCAAGAAGGAAAATATCGGCTTGATTGAGGTCATGGGTTTGGCAATCTTGCCACCACGTCTGAAAGCAGAAGTGGAGCAAGTAGCAGCCTATCTTGTCGGAGAAGCTGATACAGTTGTCGATTATCATCAGGAATGGGCAGACCAACTCAAAGTCCAACATCCAGACATAGTGGAAAAAGCAAAAGCCCTTAAAATCGTCAAGGACTCTGTGGGTACTATCTTTGCGCGTGTACTTGAGGACGCAGGAGTCTACAAGCAGACAGAACAAGGACAGGCAGCCTTTATGCGCTTTGTGGAGCAGGTTGGAATTTTGCCAGACTAGGTGCTTTCTCCTTGCACAGTCCTATAAAAAGTAGTATCATAGTGTCGTTTGAAATATCAGGAGGAAACGATGAAAGACTTTCATTTTGACGCTATATCTGCCTTTGAAAATTACGAAATTGAACAAATGAGAGATGGTCACGTTGTGGTGACGACCAAAGTAGTGGACTCGTCGCTCAACTACTATGGCAATGCCCATGGTGGCTATCTCTTTACCCTTTGCGACCAGATCAGTGGTTTGGTGGTCATATCTCTGGGACTTGATGGAGTGACACTCCAATCCTCTATCAACTACCTCAAGGCAGGAAAACTCGATGATGTGCTGACCATTAAAGGAGAATGCGTCCATCAAGGTCGCACAACCTGTGTAGTGGATGTTGATATCACCAATCAAGAGGGCAGAAATGTTTGCAAGGCAACCTTTACCATGTTTGTCACAGGACAACGGTCAGAAGAAAGACAGGTAAGGATATAGATAAACAAAAAAGAGGCTCGCACCTCTTTTTCTTATTTCTTTTTATGATTTAATATGGCATTGAGGACAATGGCGAGGAGGCTGGCTACGACGATTCCGTTTGAGAAGAACATTTGGAAGGCTGTCGGCATGCTGACAAAGAGATTGCTGTTATTTAGACCGACACCTGCAGCGATTGAAACAGCTGCTATAAGGAAGTTATGTTCATTGTTAGCAAAGTCAACACGGGCGAGGATTTGCATCCCTTGAATAGACACAAAACCAAACATTACCAGCATGGCACCACCGAGGACAGGGCTCGGAATGATTTGGGCAAGGGCGCCAAACTTAGGAAGGAGTCCAAGGAGAACCAGGAAACCAGCTGCGTAGTAGATTGGCAGGCGAGTCTTGATACCTGATAATTTAACTAAACCAACGTTTTGTGAAAATCCTGTGTAAGGGAAGGTGTTAAAGATTCCTCCGAGAAGTACGGCCAAACCTTCTGCGCGGTAACCGTTGCGCAGGCGCGTGCTGTCGATTGGATCTTTTGTGATATCAGACAAGGCCAGATAAACACCAGTAGACTCAACCATAGACACCGTTGCGATGATACACATCATGACAATAGATGAGATTTCAAAGGTTGGCATCCCAAAGTAGAGGGGAGTTGGGACATGTACAAGAGGTGCTGCTGCAACAGGAGAGAAGTCCACCAAACCCATGCTAGCAGCAATGGCTGTTCCAACAACCAGACCAATCAAAATAGAGATAGACTTGATAAATCCTTTGGTAAAGATGTTAATCAAGAGGATAATCAGAACAGTGATAGCTGCAAGCAAGAGACTTTGACCAGTTGGCTCTGGAACGTTATTTCCCATATTTCCAATAGCGACAGGAATCAAGGTTAAACCAATAGTGGTAATAACAGATCCTGTTACGATAGATGGGAAGAGATTGGCCACTTTTGAGAAGATGCCTGAAACAAAAACAACGTAAATCCCTGATGCGATAAGGGCACCAAACATAGCGCCACTACCATGGCTTTGTCCAATCATAATCAAGGGAGCTACCGACTGGAAGGCAACTCCAAGAACGACTGGGAGTCCAATCCCAAAGTATTTGTTGAGTTGGAGTTGGAGGAAGGTTGCCACACCACACATGAAGATATCTGTGGAAATTAAGTAGGTCAACTGCTCAACTGAATAGCCAAGAGCTGTCGCAATCATGATGGGAACCAGGATGGATCCTGAGTACATAGCTAGTAAGTGTTGCAAGCCAAGAACGGCTGCTTGCGAGTGTTTTTCTTGAGTTTGCATTAGAGATCTGCCTCCTTAAAAATAACTTGACCATTTTCAAAACGATCCAAACGAGCGAGTGATAGGACAGGATAGCCTGCTTTTTCAAGCAAATCACGGCCATCTTGGAAGGATTTTTCAATCACGATACCGATAGCTTCGACTTTGGCACCGGCCTGTTCGATGATTTGAATCAAACCTTTAGCAGCTTGTCCGTTAGCAAGGAAATCGTCGATAATCAAGACCTTGTCCTCAGGTGAGAGGAATTTTCCAGCGATAGAAACGGTGCTGGTTACCTGCTTGGTAAAGGAGTAAACTTCGGCAGTTAAGATACCTTCGTTCATAGTGATGTTCTTAGCTTTTTTGGCAAAAATCATGGGAACGTTTAAGGCTTCAGCTGTAAAAATAGCTGGGGCAATACCCGACGCTTCAATGGTTACGACCTTGGTAATGCCAGCAGAAGCAAATTTTTCTGCAAAAACCTTACCAATCTCTCGCATCAAGCTAAAGTCAACTTGGTGGGTTAAAAAGGAATCTACCTTGAGGATGTTGTCACCCAAGATATGCCCATCCTTGAGGATGCGCTCTTCTAATAATTTCATAAGACCTCCTAAAGTCTAAAAGCCAGTTTACTTGTTGGTTAAATGTTTCTATAGTGATCCAGTTTGCTAGTACTATATATTTGATAAAACTAGTACGAGCGAAGCGAGTCTTATCAAATATTTCCCGTTGTAGTGGTATCATAGACAATAATCTTGTTATTGTCTATGACGGGATTTTTGAGACTTTTGGCTCAAAAATTAGGGATGAAATTCCGGAGGAAGTTGCTCCCGTCCGCACTAATTAAGGGAAATATTAAAAATATTCAAAAAGGACTTACTTAATCTCTAAGCAAGTCCCCAAAATAGGCATGGCAAAAAAGACCATCCCCTCAAGCTAACTTACTTATTGTTAGGTGTTCCGGCACCTTGTAGAAACGTCGTGCCAATTCACGACATAAACAAGTAAAACGATATTCAATTTTAAATAGGCTTAAGCTAATGTTTTTATTTTACACTAAATAACTTTAGAAATCAAATATTTTGTTAGTGTTTTGATTTGAAAAGCGAACAAATATAATAAAAATGGGCAAAAATTAACTTATTAGCTAACATTTAGAAGGTTTTTCCATTATAAAAAGCATATTATTAAGTTTTTAAACACCTGACAATATGCTTTTTCTAACTTTAAAGACTTTTTCCCAATCTTTATTATTCTACTCGCTAAATCTTAAAAAATAGCCATCAGGATCCAAAATCGCAAATTCATGGGGATATATAAAGCTATCTCCTACTCGAAATTCTCTTTTTGTCAGGGGACGATGGATAGGATAGTCAGCTTCCAGCAGTTTTTGGTGGAGCTGAGGAACATCTGCAATGCCAAAGGAAATATTGACACCGCGCCCGAAAGGATAGGTCAGCTGAGCTAATTCTTCTGCGCTGCCTTCTTCTAGCATAAGTTGGCAGTCTTCAAGCGAGAGGAAGAGAAATTTCTCCTCTGGACGCTCGTATTCGACAGAGAAACCTAGCAGGTCGCAGTAGAAGTGGCGTGATTTTTCGATGTCAGATACTACAAATTCAGGAATGACAGCTTGATAGTCCATTTGTTTTCTCCTTAGAGTTCAATCTCCATGACAATGGGTGTGTGGTCTTGGCGAGCACCTGAGTCAATCATATCAGACTTGGTCACCTTGTCAGCCACGCGGTTGCTTGTCAGCCAGTAGTCGATTCTCCAGCCTGTATTGTTGATTTTAGAAGTCTTGCTGCGCTGTGCCCACCAAGTGTAGCGTTCTGGAACATCGCCGTGAATGTGGCGGAAGGTATCCGTAAATCCAGTTGCTAAAAGGTTGGTAAATCCAGCACGTTCTTCGTCAGTAAATCCAGGTGAACGGCGGTTGCTAGCAGGATTTGCAAGGTCGATCTCATTGTGGGCCACGTTGTAGTCACCAGTCGCAAGGACTGGTTTTTCTTTGTCTAGTTGAGCCAAATACTCCGCATATTTGATATCCCAGACTTGGCGTTCTTCCAAGCGTTTGAGGCCATCACCAGCATTTGGAGTGTAAACTTGGGTAACGAAAAATTTATCAAATTCTAGAGTGATGATACGACCTTCTAAGTCCATGGTAGAAGGGGCACCGATTTCTGGGAAAGTGACAGTGGGTGTGAGTTCTTTCTTATAAAGGAACATGGTTCCAGCATAGCCTTTGCGGGCAGGTTCTTGGGAAGAGCGCCACGTGTTTTCGTAGCCTGGGAAGAGTTCTTCTAAAATTTCCAAGTGTTTCTTTGTAGGACCCTTAGCAGAAAGCTTGGTTTCTTGTATAGCAATGATATCAGCATTTTCAGCGACCAAGGTTTTTAGGACTTCTTGGGACAATTTGGCACGAGCTGAGTCACTAGTTAGGGCAGCATTGAGGGAATCAATATTCCATGAGATAAGTTTCATAAAGTTACCTTTTTCATTCAGATTATAGATTTTATTATACCAAAAAAAGGTCTATTTCCCCAACGTATGGTTTGAAAAATCCCCCTCTTTCGTTTATAATGAAGAATGATCTTATGAAAGGGAGTGAAAATAAATGAAATTTTACTCATATGACTATGTGCTTAGCCAAATCAGTCAACAAAATGGAATCATGATTGGCTTTGGGATTGTGCTCCTAGCTATCACAGGATTTTTTGCCTTTAAGGCCTATCGTGATAAAAAGGGGACTAAGTTTCGGGAATTGGTCATGATTTTGGCCTTGACCTTAGTGGCCATGCTTTTGGTAACAATTTCAAAATACCAGACCAATCAAGCCTCTAACAATCAATTTCAAACCTCACTTCATTTCATAGAGGTTGTTTCCAAAGACTTGGGAGTGGATAAATCAGAAGTCTATGTCAATACTTCTGCAGCCACTGATGGAGCGCTTGTTAAGGTAGGTTCAAATGTCTATCGTGCTATGAACGGGAGCCAACCAGACAAGTATCTTTTAGAGAAATTAGAATTGCATCAAACAGATGCTATTGAATTGGTGGAGGTAAACAAATGACACTCAACTATATGGAAATTTTAATCAAACTGGCCTTGGGTCTTTTCTCGCTTGTTTTTGTTATCAATGTGACAGGAAAGGGGAACCTAGCACCTAACTCTGCGACAGACCAAATTCAGAACTATGTTCTTGGTGGTATCATCGGTGGGGTGATTTACAATAGTTCAATCAGTATTCTGCAATACGCAGTGATTCTGATGATGTGGACGATTTTGGTTTTGACCCTCAAGTGGCTCAATAACAATGTTCGTTTTGTGAAACGCTTAATCGATGGGAAGCCAACTCTCCTCATCAAAAATGGGCAGATTGACCCAGAAGCCTGTCGTTCAGTTGGTTTGTCTGCAGCGGATGTAGCCCTCAAACTTCGTAGCCAAGGGATTTTCCAGATGAAGCAAGTTAAACGAGCTGTGCAGGAGCAAAATGGCCAACTCATCGTGGTCCAAATGGGAGATGAAAATCCTAAGTATCCAGTTGTGACTGACGGTGTGATCCAAGTCGATGTTTTGGAATCGATTGGTCGTAGCGAAGACTGGCTGCTTGATAATCTAAGCAAACAAGGACATGACAATGTGGCCAATATCTTTATCGCTGAGTATGACAAGGGTGCTGTTACAGTCGTAACCTATGAATAAGAAAAACCTGAGGTCTTGGCCTCAGGTTTCCATTTGCAATCAGAAAGGGATTTTATGTCCATTATTCAAAAACTTTGGTGGTTTTTCAAGTTAGAAAAACGCCGTTATCTAGTCGGGATTGTGGCCCTGGTTTTGGTTTCCGTTCTCAATCTCATTCCACCTATGGTTATGGGGCGGGTTATTGATTCCATTACTTCGGAGCAATTAACCCAGCAGGACTTGCTTTTGAACCTCCTTTATCTGCTTCTTGCAGCTTTGGGTATGTACTATCTACGCTATGTTTGGCGCATGTATATCCTTGGGACTTCCTATCGTCTGGGACAGATTATGCGGTCTCGCTTGTTTGAGCATTTCACAAAAATGTCTCCAGCCTTTTATCAGACCTATCGGACGGGGGATCTGATGGCACACGCCACCAATGATATCAATGCCCTAACGCGTCTGGCAGGGGGTGGTGTTATGTCTGCCGTGGATGCCTCTATCACGGCTTTAGTGACCTTGATGACCATGCTCTTTAGCATTTCATGGCAAATGACCTTGGTTGCCATTCTGCCCCTGCCTTTCATGGCTTATGCGACCAGTCGTCTAGGGAGAAAGACCCACAAGGCTTTTGGCGAATCCCAAGCTGCCTTTTCCGAACTCAATAACAAGGTGCAGGAGTCTGTATCAGGTATCAAAGTGACCAAGTCTTTCGGTTACCAGGCGGACGAGCTCAAGTCCTTTCAGGCAGTCAATGAATTGACCTTCCAAAAGAACCTCCAAACCATGAAATACGATAGTCTCTTTGACCCCATGGTTCTCTTATTTGTTGGTTCATCCTATGTGTTAACCCTCTTGGTCGGCTCCTTGATGGTTCAGGAGGGACAGATTACAGTTGGTAATCTAGTTACCTTTATCAGCTACTTGGATATGCTGGTTTGGCCTCTTATGGCCATCGGCTTCCTCTTTAATATTACTCAGCGAGGGAAGGTTTCTTACCAGCGGATTGAGGAACTTTTGTCTCAGGAATCACCTGTACAAGACCCTGAGTTTCCTTTGGATGGTATTGAAAATGGACGCTTAGAGTACGATATTGACAGCTTTGCCTTTGAAAATGAGGAAACACTGACGGATGTTCACTTTAGTTTAGAAAAAGGGCAAACCCTGGGCTTGGTTGGGCAAACAGGCTCTGGGAAAACGTCCTTGATTAAGCTTCTCTTGCGTGAGTACGATGTGGATGAGGGAGCCATTTATCTAAACGGTCACGATATTCGCGATTATCGTCTGACAGATCTTCGTAGTCTTATGGGCTATGTTCCTCAGGATCAGTTCCTCTTTGCGACTTCGATTTTAGATAATATCCGCTTTGGCAATCCTAACTTGCCCCTTTCAGCGGTCGAGGAAGCGACTAAGCTAGCTCAAGTTTATCAAGACATTGTAGCCATGCCTCAGGGATTTGATACGCTGATTGGAGAAAAAGGAGTCAGTCTTTCTGGAGGTCAAAAGCAGCGTCTGGCCATGAGTCGGGCTATGATTTTAGACCCTGATATCTTGATTTTGGATGATTCCTTGTCCGCCGTGGATGCCAAGACGGAGTATACGATTATCGACAACCTCAAGGAGACGCGAAAGGACAAGACAACCATTATTACGGCTCATCGCCTGAGTGCAGTTGTCCATGCAGATTTGATTTTAGTCCTGCAAAATGGTCAAATCATCGAACGAGGCAGGCACGAAGACCTGCTAGCTTTGGATGGCTGGTATGCCCAAACCTACCAGTCTCAGCAGTTGGAAATGAAGGGAGAAGAAGATGCAGAATAAGAAAGAACAATGGGCTGTATTGAAGCGCTTGATGTCCTATCTCAAGCCTTACGGGCTCCTGACCTTTTTGGCACTCGGTTTTCTCCTAGCGACGACGGTCATTAAAAGTGTCATTCCCCTTGTGGCTTCCCACTTTATAGACCAGTATCTGAGCAATCTCAACCAACTTGCCGTGACCGTTTTGCTGGTCTACTATGGCCTTTATATCCTACAAACTCTGGTCCAGTATATCGGCAATCTTCTCTTTGCGCGGGTGTCCTACAGTATTGTTAGGGATATTCGTCGGGATGCCTTTGCCAATATGGAAAAGCTGGGCATGTCTTATTTTGACAAGACGCCAGCAGGCTCCATCGTCTCTCGTTTGACCAATGATACCGAGACAATCAGTGATATGTTTTCGGGGATTCTCTCTAGCTTTATCTCAGCAGTTTTCATCTTTCTGACAACTCTTTATACCATGTTGGTGTTGGATTTTCGTTTGACAGCATTAGTATTGCTCTTTCTCCCCTTGATTTTCCTTTTGGTCAATCTCTATCGGAAAAAATCAGTGAAAATCATTGAGAAAACCAGAAGTCTCTTGTCAGATATCAATAGCAAGCTGGCAGAAAATATCGAAGGAATACGGATTATTCAGGCTTTTAATCAAGAGAAGCGCCTGCAGGCAGAATTTGATGAGATTAACCAAGAACACTTGGTCTATGCCAACCGTTCTGTAGCCTTGGATGCCCTCTTTTTGCGCCCTGCCATGAGTTTGCTGAAACTCTTAGGATACGCTGTCTTGATGGCCTATTTTGGTTACCGTGGGCTTTATCTGGGAATAACTGCCGGGACTATGTATGCCTTTATCCAGTACATCAACCGCCTTTTTGACCCCTTGATTGAAGTAACGCAAAACTTCTCAACCCTTCAAACGTCCATGGTTTCTGCGGGCCGTGTCTTTGCCTTGATTGATGAGAGGACCTATGAGCCCCTTCAAAATGATGGGCAAGCCAAAATCCAAGAAGGCAATATTCGATTTGAACATGTGTGCTTCTCATATGATGGCAAACATCCGATTCTGGATGACATTTCCTTCTCCGTTAATAAGGGTGAAACCATTGCCTTTGTGGGTCATACAGGTTCTGGGAAATCTTCGATTATTAATGTCCTCATGCGCTTTTATGAATTTCAGTCAGGGCGAATTCTCTTGGATGATGTGGATATCAGGAACTACAGTCAGGAAGAGTTGAGAAAAAACATCGGTCTGGTCTTGCAGGATCCCTTCCTCTATCATGGGACCATTAAGTCCAATATCGCCATGTACCAAAATATTAGTGATGAGCAGGTACAGGCTGCAGCTAGCTTCGTAGATGCAGATTCCTTTATTCAAGAACTTCCTCAGGGTTATGACGCCCCTGTTTCTGAGCGTGGCTCCAGTTTTTCAACAGGGCAGCGCCAGCTTCTAGCCTTTGCTAGAACAGTCGCCAGTCAGCCTAAAATCCTGATTTTGGATGAAGCGACAGCCAATATTGACTCTGAAACAGAAAGTTTGGTTCAAGCTTCACTGGCGAAGATGAGACAGGGACGGACAACCATTGCCATTGCCCACCGTCTTTCTACTATCCAAGACGCCAACTGTATCTATGTCTTGGATAAGGGGCGCATTATCGAGAGTGGCACTCATGAGGAACTCTTGGCTTTGGGAGGAACCTATCACAAGATGTATAGTTTGCAAGCGGGAGCCATGTCCTAATACTCTTTGATTTTCATTGAGTGTAAGAAGGAAATCCTTCAAATTACAGATTTCTTTCACCGCCTTTTCCATTTTGTGGTATAATGAAAAATGTTGACAAATAGTATAATAAAAACAAAGGAGAAACAGCATGCTGAAATGGGAAGACTTGCCCGTGGAAATGAAATCAAGCGAGGTTGAGTCTTACTACCAGCTTGTCTCTAAAAGGAAGGTTTCGCTAATTTTCAAGCGTTGTTTGGACTGGATTTTGGCCTTGATTGTACTAGTTCTAACCTCTCCCATCTTTCTCATTTTGAGTATTTGGATCAAGTTGGATAGCAAGGGGCCAGTGATTTACAAGCAAGAGCGTGTGACCCAGTACAACCGTCGGTTCAAGATTTGGAAGTTCCGGACCATGGTGACGGATGCGGATAAAAAAGGGAGTCTGGTGACTTCTGCTAACGATAGTCGTATTACCAAGGTTGGCAATTTCATCCGCCGTGTGCGTTTGGACGAACTGCCTCAGCTGGTCAATGTCCTTAAAGGCGAAATGTCCTTTGTCGGTACACGACCTGAAGTGCCACGCTACACAGAGCAGTATAGCCCTGAAATGATGGCAACCTTGCTTTTGCCAGCAGGGATTACCTCTCCAGCCAGCATTCACTACAAGGATGAGGACACTATCATCAGTCAAATGACGGAGAAAGGCCTGTCAGTTGACCAAGCTTATGTAGAGCATGTTCTTCCTGAAAAGATGCGCTATAACCTCGCCTATCTCCGAGAGTTTAGTTTCCTTGGAGACATCAAAATCATGTTTCAAACCGTGTTTGAAGTACTAAAATAAAGTAGTCATGAGAGAATGAGTACAGATAAAAGGAGCAAATCAATGCCAAATTACAATATTCCATTTTCACCACCCGATATCACGGAAGCAGAAATTGCTGAAGTAGCGGATACCCTGCGTTCTGGTTGGATCACAACAGGTCCTAAGACGAAAGAATTGGAGCGCCGCTTGTCCCAATACACACAGACGCCTAAGACTGTCTGCCTCAACTCTGCGACTGCCGCTCTTGAGTTGATTTTGCGTGTCTTGGAAGTGGGACCTGGTGATGAAGTCATCGTTCCAGCCATGACCTATACAGCTTCATGTAGTGTCATCACTCACGTGGGAGCAACCCCTGTCATGGTGGATATCCAAGCAGATACGTTTGAGATGGACTATGACTTGCTTGAGCAAGCCATTACTGAAAAGACTAAGGTGATTATTCCGGTTGAGCTTGCGGGGATTGTTTGCGACTATGACCGTTTGTTCCAGGTCGTGGAGAAAAAACGTGACCTCTTTACCGCTTCAAGCAAGTGGCAAAAGGCCTTTAACCGTATCGTGATTGTTTCTGATAGTGCCCATGCTTTGGGATCAACTTATAAAGGACAACCTGCTGGTTCTATCGCTGACTTTACTTCCTTTTCATTCCATGCCGTTAAGAACTTTACAACTGCTGAGGGTGGAAGCGCAACTTGGAAAGCCAATCCAGCGATTGATGATGAAGAAATGTACAAGGAGTTCCAAATTCTTTCCCTTCATGGTCAAACTAAGGATGCTCTTGCCAAGATGCAACTGGGGTCATGGGAATACGATATCGTTACACCAGCCTACAAGTGCAACATGACCGATATCATGGCTTCACTTGGTTTGGTACAATTGGACCGCTATCCAAATTTGTTGCAACGTCGTAAGGACATTGTGGACCGCTATGATCGTGGTTTTGCAGGTTCTCGTATCCATCCATTGGCACACAAGACTGATACTGTCGAATCTTCACGCCATCTCTACATCACCCATGTAGAAGGAGCGAGCTTAGAAGAACGCAATCTTATCATCCAAGAATTGGCCAAAGCAGGAATTGCAAGTAATGTCCACTACAAACCGCTTCCGCTCTTGACAGCCTATAAGAATCTTGGCTTTGATATGGCGAACTATCCTAAGGCCTATGCCTTCTTTGAAAATGAAATTACGCTTCCTCTTCAAACTAAACTAAGCGATGAAGAAGTGGATTATATCATTGAGACTTTCAAAACAGTTTCTGAAAAAGTACTAGCTTCATCAAAAAAATTGTAAAAAAGTCTTGACAAAGAAAAAACAAAGTATTAAAATAAATTCAACAAATCAGAAAAGTAACTATTTTTGATCTTCAGGGAGCCTGTGGTGATTGTGAACAGGTGGTTGGAAGTAGTGAAAGTGGGCTGATTTTAAAAATGAATTTGAAACAATGAAAATTCGGTGCGCACACCTTACAGTGCAACTTGTTGTTAGACAAGGCAGAGATGTAAAGGGGAATAGTCCCTTTATAATTGAGGTGGCACCGCGTTACCAACGCCCTCACATGGAAGTAGATTCCGTGTGTGGGCTTTTTTCATATCTTGGAACCAATACAGAAAGAGGAAATTTTATGACAACTAAAGGTTATTTTGGACAATTTGGTGGTAGTTTTGTACCGGAGCCGATTCAGGCTTTGTTGGATGAGTTGGAAGTGACATTTGATAAGTACAAAGATGATCCAGAGTTTTTGGCAGAATTTCGTCATTACTTGAAGGACTATTCAGGTCGCGAAACACCGCTCTATTTTGCGGAAAGTTTGACAGATCACTTAGGTGGCGCTAAGATTTATCTCAAGCGCGAAGACCTTAACCACCTTGGTTCTCACAAGCTCAACAATGTTTTAGGACAAATTCTTTTGGCCAAACGTATGGGCAAAAAGCGAGTAATCGCAGAAACAGGAGCTGGTCAGCACGGGGTTGCGACGGCGGCAGCTGCAGCTAAGTTTGGTATGGCTTGTGATGTCTACATGGGAGCAGAAGATGTGGAACGTCAACGTCTCAATGTTTTCCGTATGGAGATGATGGGAGCAACTGTTCATGCAGTTGAAACAGGGACTCGTACCCTCAAAGATGCGGTTGATGCAGCCTTTGGAGCATGGATGAATGATTTGGAAGCCTTCTATGTTTTGGGATCTGCTGTAGGTCCTCATCCTTATCCAACAATTGTTCATGAGTTCCAAAAGGTCATCAGTGAAGAATCTCGCCGTCAAATCTTAGAAAAAGAAGGACGCTTACCAGACTACGTCATTGCCTGTGTAGGTGGTGGTTCCAATGCCATTGGTGCTTTTTCTCAGTATGTGGCTGATGAAGAAGTTAAATTGGTTGGGGTTGAAGCTGCTGGTCACGGACTTGACACAGACAAGCACGCAGCTACTATGACAAAAGGTAGTATCGGAATTGTCGACGGCATGAAGACTTATGCAGTCTTTAAGGAAGATGGAGAGCTAGCTCCAGTTTACTCTATCTCAGCTGGATTGGACTATCCAGGGGTTGGCCCAGAACACGCCTACTTTAAAGATTCAGGTCGCGTGGAATATGTGGCTGCGACAGACGAAGAAGCTGTTCAGGCTCTCCTCCTTCTCAGCAAGACTGAAGGAATTATCCCAGCGATTGAAAGTTCGCACGCTATCGCAGAAGCAGTTAAACGTGCACCGAAACTAAGTAAAGACGACATTATCATCATCAATGTCTCTGGTCGTGGAGACAAGGACGTAGCTGCGATTGCAGACTATCTAGAAGCTAAAAAATAATAGATGGAAAAATTACAGTCTTTTCTCTCACAGAGAGCTTGTGGTTGCTGGAAACAAGCAGAGAAAGCTGTAAGGTTGGGTCCATCTGAAACGAGAGAAGAAAACATAATTCTCAAGGGAGTGCCCTTTATCGCACAGCCTGTTACAGGAAATATCTGAGACAGGAATGAGAGATAGGAGAAATCCTATAATTGAGGTGGCACCGCGAATTTCGTCCTCACGCAAGTTGTTTTGCGTGGGGATTTTTATATATTTACCGCAGATATTGCGATTAATTTTTTAAATATTTTCAATAAATAGGTTGTTATAGAATATTTACGAACGAAGTGAGTTTCTAAAAGCTGTTTCCCGCCATAGTGGTATCTTAGAGAAGCAAAGATGCTTCTCTAGGACGGAATTTTTGAGACACATGGCTCAAAAATTAGGGATGAAATTTCGGAGAAAGTTGCTCCCGTCCGCACTATTTAAGGGAAATAGAAAAAAGATAAAAAATTAAAAATTAAAAATAAGGAACTGAAAGGGAAATTACAATGGAACGAATCATTCATGGAGATGTCTTATCACCAATCTTGGCTTATATGCGCCTAAAGGGGCAGCACAAGGTTATTTTAGAAAGTATTCCGAGAGACAAGGAAACAGCTCGTTTTTCTATCTTAGCCTATAATCCAGTTTTTGAGATTAAGTTTGAAAATGGAGTCCTTTATCAAAATGGTCAAGTGATTGATCGTGATCCCTTGGATTTCCTTTATGAAGTGACTCATAAGAGCCAGCATCATTCAGATCTACCTTTTGGTGGTGGGGCAATTGGTTTTGTTGGTTACGATATGATTTCGCTTTATGAAGAAATTGGTCAAATTCCTGAAGATACTATTGGAACGCCAGACATGAATTTCTTCGTTTATGAGAGTTACATGGTCTTTGACCACAAGAAGGAGAAAATCCATGTCATCGAGGATGCTCTCTATAGCGAGCGCAGTCAAGAAGCCTTGGAAAAAGCCTTGAACCAAGTGCTTGAGGAATTACGCATTCCTGTTCCAAATGAATTTGAAGACTTGGATCTATCTCCGCTGGACTTCAAACCCCATATCGCTCCTCAGAAGTTTGAGGAAATGGTGGAAACAGCTCGTGACTTGATTCGTAACGGGGATATGTTCCAATGCGTGCTCAGTCAGCGCTTCTCAGCAGAGGTTACTGGAAATCCATTTGACTTCTACAGAAATCTCCGCGTGACTAATCCTTCTAATTACCTTTATTTCTATGATTTTGGGGATTATCAAATCATCGGTGCCAGTCCTGAAAGTTTGGTTTCTGTCAAAAATGGCATCGTGACAACCAATCCGATTGCAGGGACACGACCAAGAGGAGCTACGGATGAAGAAGACAAGGCTTTGGCGACAGACCTGCTTTCTGATGAGAAGGAAACAGCAGAACATCGGATGTTAGTAGACTTGGGTCGTAATGATATTGGCCGCATCTCTGAAACGGCCAGTGTCCAAGTCACCAAGTATATGGAAGTGGAGCTCTTCCGCTATGTCATGCATTTGACCAGCGTGGTCAAGGGGCGTTTGCTTCCAGAACTCACTGCCATGGATGCCTTGAAAGCAACACTTCCTGCTGGAACCGTTTCAGGAGCACCAAAGATTCGAGCTATGAGACGCATCTATGAACTAGAAACAGAAAAACGGGGCGTATACGCAGGAGCAATTGGCTACTTGTCTGCGACGGGCGATATGGATTTTGCCATTGCCATCCGAACTATGATTCTCAAAAATCAAACAGCCTATGTTCAGGCTGGGGCAGGGATTGTCTACGACTCCATCGCCCAAAACGAATACCAAGAAACCATTAATAAGGCTAAATCTATGACTAGAATTGGAGAACTAAGACCATGATTTTATTGATTGACAACTATGATTCTTTTACCTATAACTTGGCCCAATACATTGGGAATTTTGCAGAAGTTCAGGTCTTGAGAAATGATGATCCCAAGCTGTATGAAGAAGCTGAAAAAGCAGATGGTCTGGTCTTTTCGCCCGGCCCTGGTTGGCCAGTTGATGCTGGAAAGATGGAAGACATGATTCGTGATTTTGCAGGTAAGAAGCCGATTCTTGGAATTTGTTTGGGCCATCAAGCCATTGCAGAAGTCTTTGGTGGTAAGTTAGGTTTGGCTCCAAAAGTCATGCATGGGAAACAGAGCAATATCAGTTTTGAAGCGCCATCTGTTTTGTATCAAGGTATCGAGGATGGCCGTGCGGTTATGCGTTACCACAGTATTTTAATTGAAGAAATGCCAGAAAACTTTGAAGTGACAGCTCGTTCGACTGATGACCAAGCCATCATGGGAATTCAACACAAAAGCCTGCCGATTTATGGCTTCCAGTACCATCCAGAGAGTATCGGAACGCCAGATGGCTTGTCTTCTATTCGGAATTTTATCGAGAAGGTTGTAAAGTGAGGAAACTAGGATGAAAGAGATTATTGAAAAACTAGCAAAATTTGAAAATTTATCAGGTGTGGAAATGACGGATGTCATTGAGCGTATCGTAACTGGGCGTGTAACGGAAGCGCAGATTGCTTCTCTCCTTTTGGCTCTTAAGATGAAGGGGGAAACACCTGAAGAACGCACAGCCATTGCCCAAGTCATGAGAGGACATGCCCAACATATTCCAACTGAAATTCATGATGCCATGGACAACTGTGGTACAGGTGGGGACAAGTCTTTCAGTTTTAATATTTCCACAACTGCAGCCTTTGTCTTGGCTGGTGGTGGTGTTCACATGGCCAAACACGGTAACCGCTCGATTTCTTCTAAATCTGGTTCTGCAGATGTCCTCGAAGCTTTGGGTATCAACCTAGACCTCAAACCAGCTGAACTAGGTAAGGTTTTTGATAAAACTGGCATCGTCTTTCTCTTTGCAAAAAATATGCATCCAGCCATGAAATACATCATGCCAGCTCGTTTGGAACTAGGAATTCCAACAATCATGAACTTGACTGGTCCTCTGATTCACCCAATGGCTTTGGAAACACAGCTTCTTGGTATTAGTCGTCCAGAACTTCTAGAAAGTACAGCTCAGGTTTTGAAAAATATGGGTCGCAAACGTGCCATCGTTGTTGCTGGACCAGAAGGACTGGATGAAGCTGGTTTGAATGGAACAACCAAGATTGCTCTTCTTGAAAATGGTGAAATTACCTTGTCAAGCTTTACCCCAGAGGATTTGGGAATGGAGCGCTACGCTATCGAAGATATCCGTGGTGGCAATGCTCAGGAAAATGCAGAAATTTTGCTCAGCGTTCTTAAAAATGAACCAAGTCCATTCTTGGAAACGACAGTTTTAAATGCTGGTCTTGGTTTCTATGCTAATGGTAAAGTAGCTAGTATTAAGGAAGGAGTTGCCTTGGCTCGTCAAGTGATTGCTAGTGGCAAGGCCCTTGAAAAACTCAGACTGTTGCAGGAGTACCAAAAATGAGTCAGGAATTTTTAGCACGAATCTTGGAGCAGAAGGCGCGTGAGGTCGAGCAGATGGAGCTGGAGAAAATTCAGCCCCTGCGCCAGACCTATCGCTTGGCTGACTATCTAAAACAACACCAAGACAGTTTACAGGTAATCGCTGAAGTCAAGAAGGCTAGCCCTAGTTTGGGAGATATCAATCTCGATGTGGATATTGTGCAACAGGCCCAGACTTATGAAGCAAATGGTGCAGTGATGATTTCGGTTTTGACAGATGAAGTTTTCTTTAAAGGGCATTTGGATTATCTACGAGAGATTTCCAGTCAGGTAAACATTCCGACGCTCAACAAGGACTTTATTATCGATGAAAAGCAAATCATCCGTGCTCGCAATGCCGGTGCGACAGTTATCTTGCTCATTGTGGCTGCCTTGTCAGAAGAACGTCTCAAGGAACTGTACGACTACGCGACAGAGCTTGGTCTAGAAGTCTTGGTGGAGACTCACAATCTAGCTGAACTAGAAGTGGTCCACAGGCTTGGTGCTGAGATTATTGGGGTCAATAACCGCAACTTGACCACCTTTGAAGTCGACTTGCAGACCAGTGTAGATTTGGCCCAGCACTTTGAAGAAGGTCGCTATTATATTTCTGAATCTGCTATTTTCACAGGGCAGGATGCGGAACGAGTAGCACCATACTTTAACGGAATTTTGGTGGGAACAGCTCTCATGCAGGCAGAAGATGTAGCCCAGAGAATCAAGGAGTTGCAAATTGAAAAAGGTTAAAATTTGTGGACTATCGACCAAAGAAGCGGTGGGAACAGCCGTCTCGGCAGGAGCAGACTACATCGGTTTTGTCTTCGCACCTAGTAAGAGACAGGTGACCTTGGAAGAGGCTGCTGAGCTGGCAAAGCTCATTCCTGCAGATGTAAAAAAAGTTGGCGTATTTGTTTCGCCAAGTCGGGCAGAACTGCTAGAAGCGATTGACAAAGTTGGCTTGGACTTGGTTCAAGTTCATGGTCAGGTGGCAGATGATTTGTTTGAAGATTTGCCTTGTGGCAGCATTCAGGCTGTACAGGTGGATGGAGATGGGCATGTGCCCAATTCTCAGGCAGATTATCTACTCTTTGATGCCCCTGTGGCAGGGAGTGGCCAGACCTTTGACTGGGGTCAACTGGATACGGCGGAACTAGCTCAGCCTTTCTTTATCGCAGGTGGGCTTAATGAAGACAATGTAGCAAAAGCAATTCAACACTTTACTCCCTATGCAGTCGATGTATCAAGCGGAGTGGAGACAGATGGACAAAAAGATCAGGAAAAGATTAGAAGATTTATAGAGAGGGCAAAGAATGGCATATCAAGAACCAAATAAAGATGGATTTTACGGAAAATTCGGCGGACGTTTCGTCCCAGAAACATTGATGACAGCAGTTTTGGAGTTGGAGAAGGCCTACCGTGAAAGTCAGGCAGACCCAAGTTTCCAAGAGGAATTAAACCAACTTTTGCGGCAATATGTGGGACGTGAAACTCCCCTTTACTACGCAAAAAACTTGACCCAGCATATCGGCGGAGCCAAGATTTACCTCAAACGTGAAGATCTCAACCATACAGGAGCCCACAAGATTAACAATGCCTTGGGACAAGTTCTTCTGGCTAAACGTATGGGTAAAAAGAAAATTATCGCTGAAACGGGTGCTGGTCAGCACGGTGTGGCAACTGCAACAGCTGCGGCCCTCTTTAACATGGAATGTACTATCTACATGGGTGAGGAAGATGTCAAACGCCAAGCCCTCAATGTCTTCCGTATGGAGCTTTTGGGAGCCAAGGTTGAGGCTGTGACAGATGGTTCGCGCGTGCTCAAGGATGCAGTTAATGCAGCCCTTCGTTCTTGGGTTGCAAATATCGATGATACCCACTATATCCTTGGTTCTGCTTTGGGGCCTCATCCATTCCCAGAAATCGTTCGTGACTTCCAAAGTGTCATCGGTAGAGAAGCTAAACAACAGTACCGTGACTTGACAGGTCAAGATTTACCAGATGCCCTAGTAGCCTGTGTTGGTGGTGGTTCTAATGCCATTGGTCTCTTCCATCCATTTGTAGAAGATGAGTCAGTAGCTATGTATGGAGCTGAAGCAGCAGGACTTGGTGTGGATACAGAGCACCACGCTGCTACCTTGACCAAGGGTCGCCCAGGTGTTCTCCACGGTTCTCTTATGGATGTGCTCCAAGATGCTCATGGTCAAATTCTTGAAGCCTTCTCTATCTCAGCAGGTTTGGACTATCCTGGTATCGGTCCAGAACACTCTCATTACCACGATATCAAACGTGCCAGCTATGTTCCTGTGACAGACGAGGAAGCCTTGGAAGGGTTCCAACTCTTGTCTCGTGTGGAAGGGATTATCCCAGCCTTGGAATCTAGCCATGCCATTGCCTTTGCAGTGAAATTGGCCAAAGAACTTGGCCCAGACAAGTCTATGATTGTCTGCCTATCAGGTCGTGGGGACAAGGATGTGGTCCAAGTCAAAGATCGCTTGGAAGCAGATGCAGCAAAGAAGGGAGAAGCGCATGCCTAAGACACTAACAGAAAAATTGAACGCTATCAAATCAGCTGGAAAAGGAATTTTTGTTCCCTATATCATGGCTGGGGACCATGAGAAAGGTTTGGATGGTCTCGCTGAAACAATCCACTTTTTAGAAGATTTGGGTGTCTCAGCTATTGAAGTGGGTATTCCCTTTTCAGACCCTGTTGCAGATGGACCTATTATCGAAGAAGCAGGATTACGCAGTCTAGCTCACGGGACTTCTACCCAGGCTTTGGTTGAAACCTTGAAAACCATTCAAACAGAGGTTCCGCTTGTCATCATGACCTACTTCAACCCTCTCTTTCAGTACGGTGTTGAAAACTTTGTCAAAGATTTGGCAGATACAGCAGTTAAGGGATTGATTATCCCAGACCTGCCTCATGAGCATGCCAACTTTGTAGAACCATTTTTGGCAGACACAGACATTGCCTTAATTCCCCTAGTTAGCTTGACAACAGGAATTGAGCGTCAAAAAGAGTTGATCAAGGGAGCAGAAGGCTTTGTCTATGCCGTTGCCATCAATGGGGTGACAGGGAAGTCAGGCAATTACCGTGCAGATTTGGACAAGCACTTGGCGCAATTGCATCAAGTAGCTGACATTCCAGTCTTGACAGGTTTTGGTGTATCAAGTCAGGCTGATGTAGAACGTTTCAATGCGGTGTCAGATGGCGTGATTGTCGGTTCGAAAATTGTAAAAGCTCTCCACCAAGGAGAGCCAATTGAGGACTTTATCAAACAAGCAGTAGCTTACCAAAAATAATCACACAAGTAGCAAGTAAGAGGAAAGGCACGAAAGGAAGTCTTTCCTTTTTCTTTTGCAGGAGAAAGGCTAGGATGCCCGTCGCAGAAGCAAACTGAATCAAGATCAGTAATTCGGTCGGGCTAAAGACGAGAGCGCAAGAAGCTAAAAATAGAAAATCCCCTGCTCCCATGCGGATATCGATAAAATGAGCCATGATTCCAAGGGCAAGGAAGAAAATCATAACCAGATTCCAACCACAGAAAGCCATGAGAATTAGGTGGAAAGTCATCCAGACTAGTAAGGGATATTCCTGATGGCGAAAGTCGTAGATACCCAAGGTCAAACCCGCAGTGATTAGGATGACTTGACTCAAGGAAAGTAATTCCCAAGAGTAAAGCAGAAATATGAGTCCTAAGCCTAGTTCAAAGAGGGCATACCAGACAGGATAAGGAGCCTTGCAGTAGCGACAGCGAAAGTGATTAAAAACCTGTGAGAGAATCGGGATCAAATCTAAGGGACGCAAGGGAGTCTGACAGGAATCGCAGTGACTGGCTGGGCTGATAATGGATTGCTCTGGAAAACGGTCAATGACCAAACCAAGAAAGGAAGCGAGAATGCTCCCGACAAGAAAAAAATAAAAATCAATCATACTTATCTATTCGTAAAAAACGGGAGAAGTAGTATAATGGAGAAAATAGATAAGATGGGGAGGCAAAGATGATAATTCGTTTTGAAGAAAAGGTGAGCGCAGAAAACGCTCAGCTCGTATGCCAATGGTCCAACTCCCTTGGCAAATCCTTTCAAGAACAATGGATGGGACCAAGGATTCCTTTTCCACTGACCCTTCAAGCCTTGCAAGATTTGGAAGGAATCTTTTCAATCTTTGAAGCACACGAGTTTGTCGGACTAATACAAAAAATCAGGCTAGAAGACAGTAATCTTCATATTGGAAGATTTTTTATCAACCCCCAGAAACAGGGACAAGGCTTAGGTAGCCAGGCTTTAAGGAAATTTGTTAGTTTGGTCTTTGAAAATGGAGACATAGATAGCATTTCTCTAAATGTCTTCGAGGCAAATCAAAGAGCTCAGAATCTTTATCAAAAAGAAGGATTTGAAATCGTTCAAACCATTGATGCACCAGAACGGAAATACATTATGAAAAAGGGGAGATAGGAAGTAAAAAAGAGGTTAGGAAAAGTCTTTGAAATCAGAAAAAACGCATAGTATCCAGTTTTGAACAATCTTGATATTATGCGTTTTATTGTGGGAAGATTTACTTCGTTTTCTCCTGAAATTGAGTTCCTGTCTAGTCTTCCTCTTGTATTAAATTTTTAATCAAACTCAACATATTTCTGTTTAAACAACTCAATTTTATCATTACAGTAATTGATTAAATCTCGAGCTTTCTCAAAAGTATATCCTTTTTCAGATACAGATTTCACTTTCTTCTCATCAAAATAGTAGCCAGTCAAACCAGTGACTTCTTCTGATAATGTAAGATAGTAACCTGTTTCAATTCCCTCGTCTAGATTTTTGGAAAATGACTTCATCAAGCGTCCGAAGAGAGACTTTTTTGTCTTTTCATCACTGGAATCACTCCCCAAGTTCGTTGAAATCAAACCTGGATGGTAGGCATTGATGGTGATGTTTGAACCTTTTAAAAAGAAGTCTCTTGCTAGATAACGTGTCATCCAAATAGTGTAAAGTTTGGAATTATTATAAGCCAATCCGGGATTATAGTTGTTCTCAAATCCAAAGTCTAAATCCTTGACCTTGGCAAAATGATGCATATAGGAAGAAGTATTAATGACACGGCCGTCAGCTGCTTTTTCTAACAAGGGACTTAGCTCAGTTGTTAAAATATAAGGAACCAGAACAGATAACATAAAGGTCAACTCGACATTTTCAGCACTCGCTTTTCGTTCTTTTCCAGCATAAAGGCCTGCATTGTTAAACAAGACATCAATACTTTGAAATTCTCTCTTGATTTCCTCTACAAATCGATAAACATCATCTAATTTTGAAAAATCTGCAAGGTAGCTAGAAACTCTGCCTCTCAAGGAAACCGCCCGAACCTCTTGAAGCGCCAGCTCAAGTTTTTGAGGATTTCGACCATGGAGGATGACATGATGGCCTTGGCTGGCCAATTTCTTTGCCAAATGTTTACCAATCCCGTCAGTAGCGCCTGTTATTAGAATGGTTTTGACCATCTTAGTCCTCCAAGAAAGCAATGAGTTCTTTTGAAAACTCCTCTGCATATTGGAAGATCGAACCGTGACCAGCATTTGGATAGATGATGAGCTTACTATCTTTTATTTTCTCATGCATGTCATAAGAATTTTCCGTTGGAACCTGCATATCCTTATCCCCGTTGACGATTAAGGTTGGTTGTGTGATAAATTTTAGGTCGTCTTGAGGATCTTTACCCCAACGTTTAATAGCTTTGAGTTGAGTCAAGAAACCAGGAATATTCATGTCTTTATCCGCAAATTCCTTTGTTCTCATCCCCATTCGTCCTAGGACTTTCAAAGCTTCAATTTTTCCTTGTTCATCATGATTATAGAAGATATAGCGTTTAGGATCGATGCGCTCGAGTCCCGCTTTAAACATATAGTTAAAGGTTTTCCCTGTGACCTTATCGACCTCTTTTCCACCTCGAGGTCCTGTTCCAGCCAAGATTAAACGATTGACTAGAGTAGGATTTATTCGGACGATTTCTTGGGCAATCATACCTCCCATAGAAAGGCCAAGAAGATTGATTTTATCGTAATCAAGCGCTTTTACAAAGTCAATTGTCTGCTCAGCCATTCCAGGAATCGTCGAAGCAACTTTGCCCTGACTAGCTCCAACACCAGGAAGATCGACTACAATGACATGGTGCTTCTCAGCAATCAAGTCCAAAAGTTTAGGGTCCCAGTTATCCAAAGTAGAACCTAGATGAACCAGCATGACGAGAGGGAGTTGAGATTTGTCTTTACTAAGTTCGCGATAAGCGATTTTGTTCCCGTCTACTGTGATGAATTGATTTTTTGTAGTAAGATATGACATTGTGTTTTCCTTTTTATTTCTTAAAGCTGAGAACTGTTTTACCACGTGAGCGACCATTAGCTACCTTGTCTAAGGCGTTATTTACCTGTTCAAATGGATAAACTGTATCGATAGATGGTTTGATTTCCAATTTGCTAAAGAGGTCAGCTACCTCTTGTAATTGAGCACCATTGCTTTCTACAAAGATAAAATGGTAGCGGACACCATATTTTTCCGCCCTCTTATCGAATTTGCGACCTGCTAAGCCAAGAATCATCTGTTTCCATTTTGGTAGATTCATGCGTTTGGCAAAGGCACCGTTTGGCATGGCACGAAGGGAAACAAGCTGTCCACCTTTTTTCATGATAGACATTTGTTTTTCAGTTTCAGCTCCACCGAGAGTATCGAGGACATAATCCACCTGGCTAACAGTTTTTGTATAATCCTCTGTTTTGTAATCAATAAAGCGATCTGCTCCGAGGTTCAATACACGATCAGCACTATCTCCAGCTCCATTGGTAATGACCTTCAAACCTTTGGCCTTGGCAATCGGAATGGCCATGCCACCGACACCACCAGTCCCACCAGAAATAAAGATCGTTTTCCCAGCTTGAGCAACCATGAGGTCAAGAGCCTGCATGATAGTCAGGGCAGTAAGCGGAACAGCAGCAGCCTCCTCGTCTGATAGATAGTCTGGAACCTTGGCTAAGGCTTGGCTATCGACAGCTAGGTATTCTGCAAAGGCTCCGATATGATCAAGTGGCAGACGGCCAAAGACACGGTCTCCTACCTGAAAGTTGTTAACTTTCTTGCCAATGCTTTCAACGATCCCAACGACCTCATTACCTGCAGTTTGAGGAAGTTTGTAAGGAGCAATCATCTTGACTTCACCACGAGAGATCATGTTATCGAGAGGATTAACCCCGGCTGCGGTGACTTTCACCAAAACTTCTTTGTCTGTAATACTTGGTTTAGCGATTTCTGTGATGTTCAGTGTGATATTATTTTTGTTATAAGTAGTGTGTTGTGCGACTTTCATGTGTTTTCTCTTTTCTTTTTTAATATAATTAAATAGACTTGTATTTGATACAAGTTCATGTTATTTCCAGTAAAAACTGACTTGTTATCAAATCAGTTTCGGACTTGTTTGGCTTGTTTATATAGATTGTCAATGACATCTTCTAAAGTTTGATTTGCTAATTCCTTCTCTAATTGAGATTCGGCACTAGCGAAAAGCGGTGAAACTGCTCCTTGGATATGTTTTCCAACGGGACAATCGGGATTACTATTTTGATGAACAGGGAATAAACTAATGTGATTGATTTCTTGAGTAGCATAGTAGATCTCTAGTAAAGTCATTTTCTTTGGAGATTTACTGAGTTGATAGCCTGTTTTTCCTTGCTGGGAATGAATCAAATCTGCATTTTTCAATAAGGCAATCACCTTTCGAATGTAACTAGCGTTAGTCCCAACACTAATAGCAAGTGCTTGAGAACTTAAGGTTTCCTTGCTTTCACTAATCATTGTTAAGATATGCAAAGCAACTGAGAATTTTGTATCCATCTGAGCTCCTTTTTATAAACGTGTATCAGATACAAGAACAAGTATATCAAAAATAAAAAGAAAAGCAAGACTTTTGTTTTAAATTTTTTAAAATTTTAAGTGCAATCAGATTAGAGCTGTCTGGAAAGGGTGTTCACAAAATTATATCTTTAATATCCATTGGTTGACCAAAAGTAGAACAGATATGCAAAAAAAAGCCTTATTACAAGGCTTTTCCTGTTGTATGTAGATGCCCCCTACAGGGATCGAACCTGTGACCCACGGATTAAGAGTCCGCTGCTCTGCCAGCTGAGCTAAGGAGGCAAAGAAAAAAGCTGTATTGGTGCCGAAACTTCACGGTTTGTATTGAACCCGCGCAATTAAGCAGGTGGGCAACTCGCTCTAACTGAAGCTGTTTCCGTGTGAGACGGCCTACATGCTGTTAGAAGACTTTTGTTTCCCTAATAATACAAAAAATAGTCGGTCAACACTTAAGTGTGAAGTCGTACACCACAGCGTTTCTATGTTTATATGATACCACTTTTTCAAAAAAAATCAAGAGGAAAGTGCAATTTTTTGAAAAGGATTTCAGATTTTTCGCAAACGGTCGATAGCTTCCTTTCTTTGAGCCAAAGCCCGTTCATATTTACCAGTATCTTCTGCTTGGAAATAGTGATGATTGCGGATTTTTTCTGGCAGATAGTCTTGCTTAACCCAATTTCCAGGATAGTTGTGTGGATAGAGATAGTCTTGGGCATTCCCCAGTTCCTTGCTTCCACTGTAGTGGCCATCACGCAGGTGTCGCGGAATAGGCAAGTGCCCTGATGTTTTGAGGTCGGCAAGAGCCTTGTCCATAGCCACGTAGGCTGAGTTGGATTTTGGAGAAAGGGCCAAATCAATCACGACATTGGCAATGAGAATGCGGGCTTCTGGGAACCCAATCTTCTGGGCAGCATCCAGAGCAGTCACGGTGTGAATCTGGGCTTCAGGATTGGCCAAACCGATATCTTCATAAGCGATAACAGTCAAACGACGAGCGAGACTTGGCAAATCACCAGCATCAATCAAGCGGGCAGCATAGTGGAGACTGGCATCAACATCTGAGCCACGGATAGACTTTTGCAGGGCAGATAGAACATCATAGTGTCCGTCTCCATCTTTATCCATGGTGATGTAGCTCCGCTGCAGGCTATTTTCCATGATATCAAGGGTGATATGGCGGATGCCCTCGTCATTCTCAGGGGTAGAAAGAACAGCTAAGTCCAGTGAGTTGAAGGCAGAACGCAGGTCTCCGTTTGTAGAGGTTGCGATGAAATCCAGCGCATCCTCATCTAGTTCTACTGGAAAATCAAAGCCACGTTCAGGGTTATTTAGAGCTATTTGAAGAGCATCTTTGACGTCTTGGTTAGACAGAGGTTCCAACTCAAAAATTTGAACGCGACTGCGAATGGCAGGAGTGACAGAGAAGAAAGGATTTTCAGTCGTAGCCCCAATCATGATGACTAGTCCACTTTCCAAAAGAGGAAGTAGGAAGTCTTGCTTGGTTTTATCTAGTCTATGAATCTCGTCTAGTAATAGGACGAGACCACCAGAGAATTTAGCCTCTTCCGCGATTTCTTGCAGTCGCTTTTTACTATCAACTGTCGCATTGAAAGTTCGAAAGGCATACTTGGTCGTCCCTGCGATGGCAGAGGCAATACTGGTCTTGCCGATTCCTGGAGGTCCATAAAGAATCATGGAAGACAGGCGGTTGGCTTCCACCATGCGGCGGATGATTTTTCCTTGTCCGACCAGATGCTCCTGACCGATGATCTGGTCAATAGTTTTAGGGCGCATGTGAAGCGCGAGATTGTCTGGCATAGCAGTCCTTTCTAGCGTGGATTTTCTGATGTATATGTGGTAAGATGGTAGTATCTATTTTAGCATATTTCCGAGCAATCGGGGCGATTAAGAGTCGCATAGAAAGAGGACAAGATGGCAACTTACGGATTTTTAGATGTTTTAGAGGAAGAGTTGGAGAAGAACTTTCCCTTTGACTTTGAGATTAGTTGGGACAAGCGCAACCACGCGGTTGAAGTGAGTTTTCTATTGGAAGCGCAAAACGTTACAGGTGTGGAGATGGTAGATGAAGACGGAGAGGTTTCGTCAGATGACATTCTCTTTGAAGAAGCAGTTCTTTTCTACAATCCTGCTAAATCAACAGTCAATGCAGAAGACTATTTGACTGTCATCCCTTACCTACCTAAAAAAGGATTTTCTCGCGAATTTTTAGCTTATTTTGCGCTATTCCTTAAAGATACTGCTGAGGTTGGGCTAGATGCCCTCATGGACTTTTTGGAAGACCCAGAAGCAGAAGAATTTGTCATGGAATGGAACCAAGAAGTCTTTGAAGAAGGAAAAGTAGGCTTGGAAGAAGGAGAATTTTACCCTTATCCGAGATATTAGGAGTTTGGAGAAGGTAGTATGAAAAAATTTGGGACGTATTTGGTTTATGTGCTAGCTTTTGCCTTTATTATGCTAGCTTTTGCTTGTGGAACCATCGCATTTGCAGAGTTGGGGTATTCCGCAGTTTTAGCCTTTACTTTTGGTTATACCTTCGCTCTTCTAAGTATGTATTTAATCTTTATTCTTCATGAGCTGGGGCATGCTTTTTGTGGCTACTTGACAGGCTATCGGTTGGTGGCTTTTGGATTAGGACATTTTCTTTTGACCAAAAAGTCAGGCAGGTTTCATCTTAGTCGAACAGCCGTTCTGAAAAATGTTGGTGCTCAGTATATTGGTTTAAAGGAGGACGAAAGTGATCAAAGAATCATCCTGATGCTTTCAGGAGGCTTGATGGTTCATCTCAGTTTGATATTATTGGCGATATTGTTTGGATTTTTGACAAAAAGCTGGTATTTTGCTGGTACTTGGATTTTTCTTAATTTGTCTTTCTTTCTAAACAACGCTTTGCCAGTCGACATTACCGATGGAGCGAAAATCTGGGAATTGTTACAACACCCTGAAAATACCAAATACGCCTACCTGATGTTGAGGCATTCTGCCCAGACCTTGCTGGCTCCTCAAGAATATGATTTGAAAGACTTTACCATGCCTGTTCCTGAGGATGCAAGTGGGAGCCTTGCAGAAAGTGTTCAGACTCTTGAGGGAGTGGTTCTCATATTGGATGGTCAGTTAGAGACAGCTAAAAAGCTATTTCAATCTTTACTAGAGAGAACAGAACACTCGCTATCTGAAACTTCTTGCCAGCTATGCCTTCTTCAAATCGCCTTGCTGGAAGGAGATAATGAGAAAGCGGAAGAATATGCAAGTATTCGAGGAGTCAAATCTTTTTTATCTATAAAAACAGCAGATATGCAGGTCATTCAAGCTTGGTATCAATTTAAGGTAAAGAAAGATGTAGTTCAAACTCATAAGGCTATGAAGCTTGCTAGACATAAAATGAATAGCAGCCGGATGTTACGGGATGAGAAAGGCTATTATCAAAACTGGTTAGCTGAGCTGGAAAAGGAATTAACCGAAGGAGTCTGATATGGAAATAGAAATTTCTGATTTCACAGGCTGCAAGATTGCTTTGTTTTGTGGGGATAGGCTCTTGACTATCTTACGCGATGATAAGGTAAGCATTCCCTGGCCCAATATGTGGGAACTGCCCGGTGGTGGACGTGAAGGCGATGAAAACCCTTTTGAGTGCGCGGCGCGTGAAGTTTATGAAGAGCTGGGAATTCATCTGACTGAGGATTGTCTGCTTTGGGCGAAGGTTTATCCGAGTATGCTTTTTGCGGATAAGCAATCCGTTTTTCTAGTTGGCAAGTTGACACAGGAGCAGTTTGACAGTATCGTATTTGGTGATGAAGGACAGGGATATCAGCTCATGAATGTTGAGGAGTTTCTTAGTTCCAGTCAAGTTGTACCTCAGTTGCAAGAAAGATTAAAAGATTATTTAAAAGTAAGTGATTAGAAAGGATGGTTCAGTTACATTTCTAAACTGAACTCGCCCTAAACACTGTGCCAAAAAGATAAACTTCTCTTAGACACAAGAGTCTTCAGAGAATTCCTATTTTGGCTTTGTGTTATACGGGCTTGGTATCTTAATAATGGAAACATGGCAAGAGTTAAAAGTAACGGTTAAGCGTGAGGGAGAGGAGTTGGTTTCCAATCTCTTGATTGAGCTGGGAGCGCAAGGTGTTGCGATTGAAGACAGCATGGACTATGTGGGAAATGTCGACCGCTTCGGTGAAATTTTCCCAGAGGTTGAGCAACAAGAAGAAATCGTTGTGACCGCCTACTACCCTGAAACGGTAGATGTGGAAGTGGTTGAGGCAGACTTGCAGACCCGCTTAGCAGAATTGACAGATTTTATGGATTTGGGTGAGGTCAAGATGGGGACGACTGCCTTGGCTGAGGAAGACTGGGCAGACAACTGGAAGAAATATTATGAACCAGCTCGTATTACTCATGATTTGACCATTGTGCCGTCTTGGACAGACTATGAGGCGACTGCTGGAGAAAAGATTATCAAGCTGGATCCTGGTATGGCCTTTGGAACAGGAACCCACCCAACTACCAAGATGAGCCTTTTTGCCTTGGATCAGGTTCTTCGTGGTGGCGAAACGGTGCTGGATGTAGGGACTGGTTCAGGGGTTCTCTCTATTGCCAGCTCGCTGCTTGGTGCTAAGGAAATTTTTGCCTATGACCTAGATGATGTAGCAGTTCGAGTCGCTCAGGAAAATATTGAGCTAAACCCTGGTATGGAAAACATCCATGTAGCAGCAGGAGACTTGCTTAAGGGAGTTGAGATTGAGGCAGATGTGATTGTGGCTAATATCTTGGCGGATATCCTCATTCATCTGACAGACGATGCCTATCGTTTGGTTAAGGACGAAGGCTACCTCATCATGAGTGGCATTATCAAGGACAAGTGGGATATGGTGCGCCAGTCGGCTGAGTCAGCTGGATTTTTCCTTGAAACCCACATGGTTCAAGGGGAATGGAATGCCTGTGTCTTTAAGAAAACCAAGGATATTTCAGGTGTGATTGGAGGCTAGCATGCAGCAGTATTTTGTCAAGGGGAGTGCCATCTCTCCTGTCACCATCGAGGACAAGGAAACCAGCAAGCATATGTTTCAGGTTATGCGCTTGAAAGAAGATGATGAAGTGATCTTGGTCTTTGATGATGGAATTAAGCGCTTGGCGCGTGTGCTGGATGTGGAAGCTCGTCAGTTTGAGTTGGTCCAAGAATTAGCTGACAATGTGGAACTGCCCGTCCAAGTGACCATCTCATCCGGTTTTCCCAAGGGGGACAAGCTGGAGTTTATCGCTCAAAAAGTGACGGAACTAGGTGCCAGCCAGATTTGGGCCTTTCCTGCCGATTGGTCCGTTGCTAAGTGGGATGGCAAGAAATTGGGTAAAAAGGTTGAAAAACTAGAAAAAATCGCCCTTGGAGCAGCAGAGCAAAGTAAGCGTAATGTTGTTCCAAGTATTCAGCTTTTCGAGAAAAAATCAGACTTTCTAACTCAACTGGGCCAATTTGACCGCGTCGTAGTGGCTTATGAAGAGTCGGCCAAAGAAGGAGAAGCTGCTGCGCTTTTACAAGCAGTTACTGGACTCGAGAAGGGAGCCAAATTGCTCTTTATCTTTGGTCCAGAAGGTGGTCTCTCACCTGCAGAAATCGAAAGTTTTGAAGCTAAAGGAGCAGTATTGGCAGGACTTGGTCCTCGTATTTTGCGAGCAGAAACAGCACCACTTTACGCCTTATCAGCCCTTAGTGTTTTATTAGAATTAGAGAAATAAGAGGAAGAAAATGGAACAAAAACACCGTTCAGAATTTCCAGAGAAGGAACTTTGGGATTTAACAGCCCTATACCAAGATCGTGAAGATTTCTTGCGTGCAATCGAGAAAGCTCGCGAAGACATCAACCAATTTAGCCGTGACTATAAGGGCAATCTTCACACTTTTGAGGATTTCGAGAAGGCCTTTACGGAATTGGAACAAATCTACATTCAGATGAGCCATATTGGTAACTATGGTTTTATGCCTCAGACGACAGATTATAGCAATGACGAATTTGCTAATATCGCCCAAGCTGGGATGGAATTTGAAACAGATGCCAGTGTAGCCTTGACCTTCTTTGACGATGCCTTGGTGGAAGCTGATGAGGAAGTCTTAGACCGTTTGGGTAAATTGCCACATTTAACAGCTGCCATTCGTCAGGCAAAAATCAAAAAAGCCCACTATCTAGGGGCTGATGTGGAGAAGGCCTTGACCAATCTCGGTGAAGTTTTCTACAGTCCGCAGGATATTTATACTAAGATGCGAGCTGGGGATTTTGAAATGGCTGACTTTGAAGCTCATGGCAAGACCTACAAAAACAGCTTTGTGACCTATGAAAATTTCTACCAAAACCATGAGGATGCTGAGGTTCGTGAGAAATCTTTCCGTTCCTTCTCAGAAGGACTTCGTAAGCACCAGAATACGGCTGCTGCAGCCTATCTAGCTCAGGTTAAGTCTGAAAAACTCTTGGCTGATATGAAGGGATATGACTCTGTCTTTGATTATCTTCTAGCTGAGCAAGAAGTGGACCGTGCCATGTTTGATCGCCAGATTGATCTCATCATGAAGGATTTTGCGCCGGTTGCTCAGAGATACCTCAAGCATGTTGCCAAGGTTAATAGTCTTGAAAAGATGACCTTTGCAGACTGGAAATTTGACTTGGATAGTGCCCTCAATCCTCAAGTGACTATTGATGACGCCTATGATTTGGTCATGAAGTCAGTAGAACCTTTGGGGCAAGAATATTGTCAGGAAGTTGCTCGCTATCAAGAAGAGCGCTGGGTGGACTTTGCTGCCAATAGTGGCAAGGATTCCGGAGGTTATGCGGCGGATCCATATCGCGTGCACCCTTATGTCCTCATGAGCTGGACAGGCCGTTTGAGCGATGTTTATACCTTGATTCATGAAATCGGGCATTCTGGTCAATTCATCTTTTCAGACAATCACCAAAGTTATTTCAACGCCCACATGTCTACCTATTATGTTGAAGCGCCGTCAACCTTCAATGAATTGCTTTTAAGTGATTACTTGGAGAATCAATCTGACGACCCACGTCAAAAACGTTTCGCTCTTGCCCACCGCTTGACAGATACCTACTTCCATAATTTCATTACTCACCTCTTGGAAGCAGCCTTCCAGCGTAAGGTGTATACACTGATTGAAGAAGGGGAGACCTTTGGAGCAAGCAAACTCAACAGCATTATGAAGGAAGTTTTAACGGATTTCTGGGGAGATGCCATTGAAATCGACGATGATGCAGCTTTGACTTGGATGCGCCAAGCTCACTACTACATGGGCTTGTATAGCTATACCTACTCAGCAGGACTAGTCATCTCGACTGCGGGTTACCTTCATCTGAAACATTCAGAAACTGGAGCTGAAGATTGGCTCAATCTCCTCAAATCGGGTGGTAGCAAGACACCGCTTGAGTCGGCTATGATTATCGGAGCTGATATTTCAACAGATAAACCACTCCGTGATACCATTCAATTCTTGTCAGACACGGTTGACCAGATTATCGCCTACAGTGCCCAGTTGGGAGAGTAAATTAAAAGAGTCTGGGACAAAAGTCTAACCTTAAATAAAAAAAGCGAACAAAACGAGTTATCTGACACTCAGAATTCTGTCTTGTTCGCTTTTTTTCTAATCTATCGATTTTAAAAATTTATAATAAAGAATTCCTAAAATCAAAATTTTTTGTCCTAGCCTCTTAAATTATCCCCAAAAGCTATCTTCTTCAGCTTGATTTGAAGAGAAGAGCCAAACTTCTTTGATTTTTCCGTCTTCAATGCGGAAGAGGTCAATCCCGTTCATATTGAGTTCAGTACCATCAGCACGTGTTCCAAGAAAAGTAACATTGGCTGCGATTAAATCCTTATTGTCAGAAATCCAATTTGTTATCACCTTAAAGGTTCCATTAGTTTTCTCAGCAAATGTAGCCAGGTGAGTTCCTAGCTTGTCCTTACCAACAACTGTACCAGATATACTATGAGTACCAGGTTGATGCCAGATAATATCGTCTGCCATCGTTTCAAAGACACCAGGAAAGTCACCAGCAATTAAAGCTTGATTATAAGCATTGAAAATTTCTAAGTTTGTTGACATATCTATTCTCCATTTCTTTTTTATGATATAATTGTAACAGTTACAATCGAAAAAACAAGTAGGCGCTTTTTCAATAGCCAGTATCAAAAGTAGTACTATTGTTGATACTAAAAGATAAATTTTTTAAAAAAAATAGAAAGAAGATATTATATGACAAATAAAGTGAGTGAGTATGGTATTTGTCCATTTGCGACAACGCAGAGGGTTTTAACGGGGAAATGGGCACTGGTAATCATTTATCAGTTGAGTACGGGTACTAAACGATTTAAAGAATTGCAAAGATTATTGCCTGGGATTACTCAAACTATTTTGACCCGTCATCTCCGTCAATTAGAAAAGGATAAGATTGTTCAACGAAAGGTCTATGCCGAAGTTCCACCACGAGTTGAGTACAGCTTAACTGAAATGGGGCAGGAATTTAGAGTTGTTTTAGATGCTGTCGAGAAATGGGGTCTAGATTATATCAAGTTGCTAAATGCTAGTGAGATAAGCAACTGATAAGTCCTATAGAGGAAATGTATTTTCTGTTTAATTCCTTAATTAAAAGATAGTGAGGCAAACCAGTATTTTTCCAATCAATTTTCTTGAAACCCTTTCCCTCTTTTGATAGACTAGTATCTAGTTTTTGAAAAAAGGAGAAAGAAAATGAAAAAATTTGTTGCTGAATTAATCGGTACTTTCATGCTTGTGTTCATTGGGACAGGAGCTGTTGTTTTTGGAAATGGTCTTAATGGCCTAGGTCACCTTGGAATCGCTTTTGCCTTTGGTCTGGCAATCGTAGTAGCTGCTTACTCAACCGGAACTGTTTCAGGTGCTCACTTGAACCCAGCTGTTTCAATTGCTATGTTTGTAAACAAACGTTTGTCATCAAAAGACCTTGTCAATTACATCCTTGGACAAGTTGTTGGAGCTTTCATCGCTTCTGGTGCTGTCTTCTTCCTCTTGGCGAACTCAGGTATGTCAACTGCTAGCTTTGGTGAAAATGCCTTGGCAAACGGTGTCACTGTCTTTGGTGGATTCTTGTTTGAAGTGATCGCAACTTTCTTGTTTGTCTTGGTTATCATGACTGTGACTTCAGAAAGCAAGGGTAATGGCGCGATTGCTGGCTTGGTAATCGGTTTGTCCTTGATGGCCATGATCCTTGTTGGATTGAACATCACAGGACTTTCAGTAAATCCAGCTCGTAGCTTGGCACCAGCTGTCTTGATAGGTGGCGCAGCCCTTCAACAAGTATGGATTTTCATCCTTGCTCCAATCGTTGGTGGAGTTCTTGCAGCGCTCGTTGCTAAAAACTTCCTTGGAACAGAAGAATAATTGACACACAAAAGCCTTGCTCTTCAGTTTGAGGAACAGGGCTTTTTCGTATCTGTTTAGCGGTTGTCAATTTTCTCTGGATAGAGGTCGTGTTGGAAGAGGCGTTGTTCTGCCAAGCCTTCATACTTGGTTCCTGGCTTACCGTAGTTGTAGTAGGGGTCGATTGAAATACCACCGCGTGGAGTGAATTTTCCCCAGACCTCTAAATAGCGAGGGTCTAGCAAGTTGACCAAGTCTTTCCCGATGGTATTGATACAGTTTTCGTGAAAATCCCCATGATTTCGGTAACTAAAGAGGTAGAGTTTGAGGGATTTTGACTCGACGCAGAGCTTGTCAGGAATGTAGGAAATATAAATGGTTGCAAAATCTGGCTGAGCAGTGATAGGGCACAGGGAGGTAAATTCAGGACAGTTGAATTTGATGAAATAGTCATTTTCCACATGACGATTGTCAAAAGATTCGAGGACTTCTGGTTGATAGTCGAAAATGTAGTTGGTTTCTTTATTGCCTAGTAGGCTAAGGTTTTTCATTTCTTCTTGTTGTGACATGATTTTTTCTTTCTAATCTTAAACACCACGTTGGTTATCGTATAGGAGAGTATGGAGTTGAGGAAGGACGCGGACATTGCCCCAGCTATCGTCAGTAGCAACGCGTTCCCAGAGTTCTTTGAGGCGGTCCAGTTGGTCTTGGACAATATTTCCTGTAGCCTTGGGTTCAGGATTTCCAGCCGATAAGAAGAGGACATCTGGTTGGTAGCGTTCTTGTATCCCTTTAGCAAAGGTCAAATCTGCATCGTCAAAGACAGGGATTTTAAAGGTGACCTTGTTTGGATCCAGTTGGGAAACAATGAAGTCCAAGGTCTCAAAGTTGACTTCCATATTGGATGAAGGAGGTTTGGGACTCAGAGTAACCTGGTCGATATCTTTCAACCAATTTTGCCAGCGGGAGCCTTGAGTTTCAACAGCTAGAGTGACACCGCGTTCCTTGAGCTTGGTGACCAGTTCAGCCATGTTAGCTGCTAGGATAGCAGGATTTCCGCCAGACAAGGTAACGTAGTCGTAGCTCCCCAATTTATCTAATTCAGCAATGACCTCATCAGCTGTCATGCGAGTTGGTTTTTCAGAACCATCCCAAGTAAAGGCAGAATCGCACCAGTCGCAGTGGTAGTCGCAACCAGCAGTGCGGACAAACATGGTTTTCTGCCCAATAGCACGACCTTCACCTTGAAAGGTAGGGCCAAAAATTTCCAGAACTGGTAGTTTGAGGACACGTTCCCTAGTCATCTAACCACTCCCGTCTAAACTCCGCAAAGGAAGTCGGAGTTTCATAGAGGCGAACGTATTCCAAACGAAGACCGCGTTCATTTGGCAACTCTTGATTCATGGTTTGGAAAATCCAGTAAACCATATTTTCAGCAGTCGTGTTCATATAGGGCAGGGTCTCATTGAGATAGCGATGATCCAAATGGGGCTCTAAGAAGTCCTTGTAGATAGTTTTAATATCTCCGAAATCGTAGGTCATACCACGCTCATCTAAAAATCCACTGACAGCAATCTGCAAATGATAGGTATGGCCGTGTAGGGACTTGCACTTTCCCTCATAGTGAAAGAGGTGGTGGGCAGCATCGAAGGTAAACTCTTTTGATACCAAGGTTCTGTGAGGATTGTAGACAAGCGACTCCCCAGTTTCCTGTTTGATTTCTTTGGGTGCAAAAAACATTAGCTCTCTCCTTTCTGTGAGAGATAAACATCTAGACCATGCTGACGTAGGTGGCAGGCTGGGCAATCTCCACAGCCACTTCCGATAATTCCGTTGTAGCAGGTCAAGGTCTTTTCACGAACATAGTCAAAGGCACCGAGTTGATCGGCTAATTCCCAAGTTTCAGCCTTGTCTAGCCACATGAGAGGCGTTTGGATAACAAAGTCGTAATCCATGGCAAGGTTGAGCGTCACATTGAGAGATTTGACAAAGACATCTCGACAATCGGGGTAGCCAGAGAAGTCAGTCTCGCAGACACCTGTCACAATGTCTTTAATGCCTCGTTGCTTAGCAAGAACTGCCGCAAAGGATAGAAAGAGGTGGTTGCGACCATCAACAAAGGTATTGGGAACCTCTCCCTCTTTTTGCTCAATCTCCATATCAGAAGTCAGGGCATTTTCAGTGATTTGTCCCAGCAGAGACATATCGAGAATGTGATGACGAATGCCTTGTTCCTTAGCGATTTCTTGGGCAACTTGAATTTCGAGATGATGGCGTTGGCCGTAGGCAAAGGTGACAGCTTCGACTGTTTCATAATGTTTTTTAGCCCAGAAGAGGCAGGTTGTGGAATCTTGACCGCCACTAAAGACGACCAAGGCTGATTGACGTTTCATAGTACTCCTTCCAAAATGGGAAATGTTCAGAGCACGCAAAAAGCTCCCATGAGGGAGCTAAAAAATACCAAGTAGAGGTTTTTTTTAGCGATGGCATGTCCCAAACATCGTAATATTCTACCTACAGTCTAGCATATTTTTTGAAAAATGGCAAAGGGCAAGAAAAAAGAGACCAAAGAAAGTACTTGGTCTCTAGTGTGATTAGCTCAATTCAGCAACGATGGCCTTGATTTGTTCTGCTGTGTGTACACCAGCAACTTGTTTCACAACTTGGCCGTCTTTTTTGAAGAGAAGAGTTGGGATAGACATGATTCCAAAAGCACGAGCTGTGTTTGGATTTTCATCAACGTCCATTTTAACGATTTTCAAGACATCTTCTGAAAGTTCTTCAGACAATTTATCCAAGATTGGACCTTGCATACGACATGGACCACACCAAGTTGCCCAGAAGTCTACCAAGACCAAACCGTCTTTTGTTTCTTGTTCGAATGTTGCATCTGTAATTGCTTTTGCCATTGTATTTCTCCTTTTTTAGTTATATTGGCTTAAATCTTGTTTCATGAGATAGAAGAAGACATCTCCATAAGTCCCATGATAGTCCAAATCATGACCGTTGTAAGTTAATTTTTGGACTGGGTAGTAGTCTGCGACGCCGATAAGGCAAGCTTGTTGTGAACGATCAAAGTCGTCATAAGATTCGAACGTTATAGTTCTTTCGTTCTTGCTGGCATCTAGATAGGTAATTTCAATCATTTTAAAAACTCCTTTGTTTAATGATGACTTTATTTTACTCCTTGTAAAAGAGAATGTCAAGAAAAATGATTGCGCACGCAACTTTTTTCTAAAATCATCTTAAATCAAGAAATCCAAACCTGTTTCCAAGCTTTCTTCGACAGCCTTCTGTAGAGAGGCCAGTGTCTTTTGCCCATCACTTGTCAGGCAGATAAAGCTAGAACGTCTATCTTGATCACAACACATGCGACTAAGTAGACCGCAATTTTTGGCTTCCAAGCGAGCCACCATCCGAGAAACAGCGCTCGGGCTCAGATGAAGTTTATCTGGCAGGTCAATCTGGCGTAGAGATTTTTCTTGGGCCAAGTCCAGATAGTAGAGCAGGTAAAATTCTTTCAAGGTCAGACTTTGGTCACTCTGCTGGGCAATGGTCTCTTCCAAGAGACCTTCAATTTCTTTCTGACGACGGTTGAAGTCAAACCATTTTTCCAAATAGGTCATAGTATCTCCTTTCTTTTCAGAGTCATAAATAGAAGAAAGTCCATTAACGGACAATTTCTGTATCACAAGATGATTGCGCATGCAATAATTATACTACTTTTCAAGAAGGCTGGCAAGAAGGACGCTGAAATCTTTGATCCTCAATTACGCCTGTTTTCACCAGCCTGTAATTGCCTGTATCCCCTTTCCTCTCTAATTTTCATCAACTCTTGTGTATTTCCTTGAAATTTTCTGAAAAAAGAGTAAACTGGTATGCAAGAAGTCTATTTCGTGGAGTTTAGGATGAAATTATATGTTCAATTAATGATTCTCTTTGTGATTTCTCTAATCGGAGAGGGGATTTCCAGTTTCTTTCATTTGCCCATCCCAGGCAGTATTATCGGTTTGATTATTCTTTTTCTAGCCCTACAGTTTAAGTGGCTGAGAACCAGACATGTCAACATGGTCGGAAATTTCTTGCTGGCCAATATGACCATTCTCTTTTTGCCACCAGCAGTGGGAATTATGGAAAAGTTTGATGTGATTGCTCCCTACCTTTTGCCTATCGTTTTGATTGTCTTTTTTGCAGCTGTTATCAATATTATCCTTATAGCACTAGTGGTTCAGTTCATCAAGCGACGATTTGAGGGAGATTATGAGAAAGGAGATGCCAAATGAGTGAATTTGTTTCCAACCCCCTGTTTGGGCTAGCCCTGTCTATCCTAGCCTATCTAGTGGGAATGCTGATTTACAGACGCTTTCCCCATCCATTGACAACGCCCTTGCTTTTGTCAGCTGTTTTCATTATTATCTTTCTAAAGGTGACGGGGATTTCTTACCAAGATTACTACCAAGGTGGGGTTTATCTGAATAATTTGATTGTCCCATCGACCGTGGCTTTAGGAATTCCGCTTTACAAGAGTTTTCACCTGATGAAGCACCATGCTCGGAGTATTCTCTTTGGTAGTCTGCTAGCGGTAGTGGTCAATACCTCTTTCACAGCCCTTGTAGCTAAAATCTTTGGCATGGACTTTTTCCTAGCCATTTCTCTCTTTCCTAAGTCAGTGACAACTGCCATGGCAGTGGGGATCACAGAAAAATTACAAGGTCTGACAACTGTGACCTTGGTCGTCGTAGTGGCGACTGGGATTTTAACCAGTGTGATCGGACCAACCCTTTTGAAGTGGATGAAAATTGACGATCCAGTAGCAGTCGGACTTTCCCTTGGAGGAACAGGCCACGCAGTTGGAACAGGAACGGCTTTTCGATACGGCTCTGTAGCAGGAGCCATGGGTGGTTTGGCTATTGGTGTTACCGGTATTCTCTATGTCTTTGTCAGCCCCATTGTAGCCAGTTTGATATTGAGTTAAATTAAAACCCAGCTTTTTAGCTGGGCATTTTTTATTGCAAATTAACCTTGTTTCTCAAGATATAGTAGGTTCCGAGGTAGTAGATAGCTATGAAAATGAGTTCCTCGATAATGGATGTACTTGCTCCCATATAGAAATTCTCATTAAGTCCTACAAGTGAATTGACATAGAAATTAGAACTAAGATTGAAGGAAAGTTCAATAAATCCAATGACGATTTGGATACCAATGTAGGCTGCAACAGCGAGTGCTGTACGGTATTCATTGAAAAGCTGTCCAATGGAAATAGCCAGGTAGATGCAGAGGATTCCTGAAATGGTATTTAGTAGGAAGGATATACCTGTAAGAAAGATCTGAGGGAGATGTGTTTCTACAAATGTAATCACATAAGAAAGAGGAATCCATTCTGGAACCGTTATAGTCACAATAAGAAAAGCACTTAGAGCCAATACAGCCGAGCTAAGTATAGACCAGATGAAGGCTCCGACTAATTTAGCAGTGATGATATGGTGTTCAGAAACTGGCAAGGTTAAAGTCAGATAGCCTTGTCGGTCATAGACACTTCCTTTGAATCGTTTAATAATCAAGAAGATAGTTGAAATCGCAAGTGTAAGCATCAAACCACCAAAGATAGTAGCTAGAAGAACAAGTATAACAGATTGATTTTTTTCAGGTAGTTTGATTAAGGATTGTGTCTGAATTCCAATAAGAACAGAGAGGAAGAGAACAGCACCATAAAGAGCTAAATACCACTTGTTAACATTTTTAAATTCGTAGCGAACTAAATTCCAAAACATAATAATCTCCTTTACTTAGGCCTTAAATTCCTGACGGAAGAGCTGGTCAATGGATTCACCTGACTCGTAGCGAATATCATCTACATTTCCTTGACGAACGACTTTTCCGTCTTTGAGAAAGACGATTTCATCCAAGATTGGCTCAATATCAGAAATCAAGTGGGTAGAAATCAAAACGGTAGAAGTTGGGGAGTAGTTGTTGATAATGGTATTGAGGATATACTCACGGGCTGCTGGATCCACCCCACCAATAGGTTCGTCCAGAACGTAGAGACGAGCATCACGGCTCATAACCAAAATCAGTTGGACCTTTTCCTTGTTCCCTTTTGATAATTTCTTGAGACGACTATTTTCATCAATGCCAAGGTCCGCAAGCAGATGATGGGCACGTTCCAGATTGAAATCTTTATAGAAGGTCTTGAAGTAGGTTAGGGCTTCTTTGACCTTCATTTGTTCATTGAGATAGGTCGTATCTGGCAAATAAGCCACGATAGCCTTGGTTGCTGGGCTTGGATCCATGTCGTTGATAAGGACGCGTCCTTGGTCTGGTTGTAAGAGGCCATTGATTAGTTTAATCAATGTTGTTTTTCCTGAGCCGTTTGGGCCAAGGAGACCGACAATTTTTCCAGCTGGGATGTCAAGAGAAACATTTTCAAGGGCTGGGGTTGCTCCATAAGATTTGGATACATTTTCAAATGCTAGTAATGACATAGGCTTAAACTCCTTTAATATAATCGCCGACTACGCCTGGTAGTTCTTCTTTTTCATAGCCAAAATGGGTCATGGAGGAAACGAAGTGTTCCAATTGTTCTTCTGATAATTGTTTGCGCGATTGGGCGATCAGTGCCTTATCCTCAGTCACAAATCGTCCAGTTGTCCGTTTGCTGTAGACAAATCCTTCTCGTTCGAGGTCTGACAAGGCTCTTTGGATGGTGTTGGGATTGACACCAGCCTCGCTCGCCAGCTCCCTCACGGTTGGAAGTTGTTGATTGGGTTCCAGTGTATGGGAAACAATCTGAAGCTTGATTTTCTCCATAATCTGTAAATAAATGGGTTTTTTGTTGTCAAATGTCCAGGACATCTTGTTCTCCTTTCGTTTATCTCTTTGTCTTAATTAAATAATACAACAAAACAAAAAACTTGTCAAGCAAAAAGAAGAATTGTTTTGGGAATCGTTTAAAAAATGGTATAATGAAAAGAAAACGATAAGGAGGGAAAGGATGCGTTGTCCAAAATGTGGGGCTACCAAGTCAAGTGTTATCGATAGTCGCCAAGCTGAAGAAGGGAACACCATTCGTAGAAGACGTGAGTGCGATGAATGCCAACACCGTTTTACAACCTACGAACGGGTAGAAGAAAGAACCTTAGTTGTTGTTAAAAAAGATGGCACACGGGAACAATTCTCCAGAGATAAAATCTTTAATGGGATTATCCGCTCAGCCCAGAAACGTCCTGTGTCAAGTGATGAAATCAACATGGTAGTCAATCGTATCGAACAGAAACTCCGTGGTCGAAATGAAAATGAAATTCAAAGTGAGGACATTGGTTCACTCGTCATGGAGGAGTTGGCTGAATTGGACGAGATTACCTATGTACGTTTTGCCAGTGTCTATCGTAGTTTTAAGGATGTCAGTGAGTTAGAGAGCTTGCTCCAACAAATCACCCAGTCCTCTAAAAAGAAAAAGGAAAGATAAATGAAGCCAATTGACCGTTTTTCTTATCTAAAGAATAATCGGGTGTCGCAAGATACCTCATCTCTGGTACAGTGCTACCTCCCGATTATCGGTCAGGAGGCACTGAGCCTTTATCTTTATACAATCAGTTTTTGGGATAATGGCAGAAAGGAATACCTCTTTTCAAGCATTCTCAATCATCTCAACTTTGGGATGGATAGACTTTTAAAATCCTTGAAAATCCTATCTGCTTTCAATCTTTTGACCCTCTATCAAAAGGGGGATGTTTATCAACTAGCTATCCATGCTCCTCTCTCGAGTCAGGACTTCTTGGAACATCCTGTTTATAGCAGACTTTTGGAGAAAAAGATTGGCGATGCAGCTGTGGAGGATTTGAAAGTTGAAAGTGCTGAGGGAGAAGAAATACCTATCTCACTCAATCAAGTTTTTCCAGACTTGGCAGAACTAGGAAGTCAAGAAGACCTTGGTCTCAAGAAGAAAGTGGCCAACGATTTTGACTTGGACCATTTTCGTCAGCTTATGGCTCGAGATGGGCTTCGTTTTGCGGATGAGCAATCCGATGTTTTGAATCTGTTTGCCATTGCGGAGGAGAAGAAATGGACTTGGTTTGAAACCTATCAATTGGCTAAGTCAACAGCTGTTTCCAAGGTCATTTCAACCAAACGCATGCGGGGAAAAATTGCTCAAAAACCTGTTTCCTCTGACTTTAATCCTAAGGAAGCAACCATTATCAAAGAAGCCAAAAGTAAAACTGCCCTGCAGTTCTTAGCAGAAATCAAGCAAACTCGTAAGGCAAGTATTACCCAAACAGAAAGAGAACTTTTGCAACAGATGGCTGGCTTGGGTTTGCTGGACGAAGTTATTAATATCATTCTCTTATTGACCTTTAATAAGGTGGATTCAGCAAATATCAATGAGAAATATGCCATGAAGGTAGCCAATGACTATGCTTATCAAAAGATTCATTCGGCAGAAGAGGCAGTTCTTCGGATCCGTGAACGTGGGCAAAAGAGTCAGGCTCAAAAAGGCAGTAAACCCAGTCCTACCAAGTCCAATGTACCCAAGTGGAGCAATCCAGATTATAAGAATGAAACCAGCGAGGAAACTCGTCTGGAACTAGAACGTAAGAAACAAGAACTATTAGCTCGATTAGAAAAAGGAGGAGATTAGATGGAAAGTGTCGGAGACGTACTCAAACGTCAACCTAGCCGTTTTCACTATCAAGATTTAGTCCAGAAAATCATGAAGGACCCTGATGTTGCGGCCTTTATCCAGCAAGAATCCCTCAGTCCAGAGGAATTGAATCGCAGTATCTCCAAGTTTAATCAGTATATTACAGAGCGTGACAAGTTTCTCCGTGGTGATACGGATTATATTGCCAAAGGCTACAAGCCTATTTTGGTTATGAATCATGGCTATGCGGATGTTTCTTATGAAGAAACTCCTGAACTAATCGCGGCTGAAAAAGAAGCGGCGATTAAGAACCGTCTCAAGTTAATCAATCTGCCAGCCAGTCTTAGGAAAGCTAGTTTGGCTCAAGTTGACTTGGATGATTTGGGGCGTTTGCCAGTTTTTGAAAAGCTATTAGCCTTCGTGGAGCAATATCCAGCTATTCGAAAAGGTCTTTACTTGTATGGAGACTTTGGTGTGGGTAAAAGTTTCATGGTGGCTGCCCTAGCCCATGATTTATCAGAAAAACGTGGTGTTTCCTCCACTCTCCTCCACTATCCTAGCTTTGTCATTGATGTCAAAAATGCTATCGGTGATGGTAATGTCAAGACCTTGGTAGATGAGATTAAACTGTCTGAAGTCCTGATTTTAGATGATATTGGTGCTGAGCAATCAACACCTTGGGTGCGTGATGAAATCCTGCAAGTCATTCTCCAATATCGGATGCAGGAAAATTTACCGACCTTTTTCACGTCCAACTTCGACTTTGAAGATTTGGAGAAGCATTTTGCTAAAGTGAAACAAGGACCTGATGAAATCTGGGAAGCCAGACGGGTCATGGAACGCATCCGTTATTTGGCCGAGGAGACTCGTTTAGAAGGAGTAAACCGTCGATGACAGAAACGATTAAACTGATGAAAGCTCATAAGTCTGTTCGAAGATTTAAGGAGCAAGCCCTTCCTCAGGAAGACTTGACTGAAATCCTGACAGCAGCCCAGATGGCCTCGTCTTGGAAGAATTTCCAATCCTACTCTGTGATTGTGGTACGAAGTCAGGAAAAGAAAGATGCCTTGTATGAATTGGTGCCTCAAGAAGCCATTCGCCAGTCTGCTGTTTTCCTTCTCTTTGTCGGAGATTTGAACCGAGCAGAAAAGGGAGCCCGGCTTCATACCGATACATTCCAACCTCAAGGGGTGGAAGGTCTCTTGATTAGTTCGGTCGATGCAGCTCTTGCTGGTCAAAATGCCCTGTTGGCGGCTGAAAGTTTGGGCTATGGTGGTGTTATCATTGGCCTGGTTCGTTACAAGTCAGAAGAAGTGGCAGAGCTTTTTAACCTGCCTGACTATACTTATCCAGTTTTTGGGATGGCACTAGGTCTTCCAAATGAAGAACATGAAGTTAAACCTCGCTTGCCATTGAATCAAGTGGTATTTGAGGAAGAATATCAGGAACAGACAGTTGATGTGATTGAGGCTTATGACCGTGTACAGGCAGACTATGCTGGCGCGCGTGCGACTACAAGCTGGAGTCAGCGTCTAGCAGAACAGTTTGGTCAAGCTGAACCAAGCTCAACTAGAAAAAATCTTGAACAGAAGAAGTTATTGTAGAAAGTGAGAAATTATGGCCCTACCAACTATTGCCATTGTAGGACGTCCCAATGTTGGGAAATCAACCCTATTTAATCGGATCGCTGGTGAGCGAATCTCCATTGTAGAAGATGTCGAAGGAGTGACACGTGACCGTATCTATGCGACGGGTGAGTGGCTCAATCGTTCTTTTAGCATGATTGATACAGGAGGAATCGATGATGTCGATGCTCCTTTCATGGAACAAATCAAGCACCAGGCAGAAATTGCCATGGAAGAAGCTGATGTTATCGTCTTTGTCGTGTCTGGTAAGGAAGGAATTACCGATGCAGACGAATACGTAGCCCGTAAGCTTTATAAGACCCATAAACCAGTTATCCTTGCAGTTAACAAGGTGGACAACCCTGAGATGCGAAATGATATCTATGATTTCTATGCTCTCGGTTTGGGTGAACCACTGCCAATCTCATCTGTCCACGGTATCGGTACAGGGGATGTGCTAGATGCGATTGTAGAAAACCTTCCAAATGAATATGAAGAAGAAAATCCGGATGTCATTAAGTTTAGCTTGATTGGTCGTCCAAACGTCGGAAAATCAAGCTTGATTAATGCTATCTTGGGAGAAGACCGTGTCATTGCCAGTCCAGTTGCTGGAACAACACGTGACGCCATTGATACCCACTTTACAGATACAGATGGTCAAGAGTTTACCATGATTGATACGGCTGGTATGCGTAAGTCTGGTAAGGTTTATGAAAATACTGAGAAATACTCTGTCATGCGTGCCATGCGTGCGATTGACCGCTCAGATGTGGTCTTGATGGTTATCAATGCAGAAGAAGGCATCCGTGAATACGACAAGCGTATCGCAGGATTTGCCCATGAAGCTGGTAAAGGGATGATTATCGTGGTCAACAAGTGGGATACGCTTGAAAAAGATAACCACACTATGAAAAACTGGGAAGAAGATATCCGTGAGCAGTTCCAATACCTACCTTACGCACCGATTATCTTTGTATCAGCTTTGACCAAGCAACGTCTCCACAAACTTCCTGAGATGATCAAGCAAATCAGTGAAAGTCAAAATACACGTATTCCATCAGCTGTCTTGAACGATGTCATTATGGATGCCATTGCCATCAACCCAACACCGACAGACAAAGGAAAACGTCTCAAAATCTTCTATGCGACCCAAGTGGCAACTAAACCACCAACCTTTGTCATCTTTGTCAACGAAGAAGAACTTATGCACTTTTCTTACTTGCGTTTCTTGGAAAATCAAATCCGCAAGGCCTTTGTCTTTGAAGGAACACCGATTCATCTCATCGCAAGAAAACGTAAATAACAAAGCAGAATCTGGAATGACATTTCCAGATTTTTTTGATAGAATGAAGGTGAAGAAAACGCTATCAAATAGAGGGGGGATGGTGATGAAACATTTGTTTAAATTGATAATCTTATTTCCCTGGTTTTACTTTTTCAGCTGGATTGAAAAGGACAATAGAGATAGTAAATTTTTCCCAATTTTTTACTATTTTTACTGGTTTTACATCCCCCTCTATGCTCTTTTTAGCCTTGCTTGGACAGTTATTTCAGTTCTGTTTTTCAATATTGTCTTGAGAAATTTGACAGATATCAAGTTATGGGGCATTTGGTTTCTTTTTATTCTGCTAGCTATTGGTATGAATAGGTTAACTTATTTCTGTTTCAAAAAAATGCTTAGACTAAGAAAGGAGTTAGGAAAGTCTAAGGGTGGAAGGCATTGATTTATATGGTTTTTATTGATAGGAGGTAGCTTATGGTACGTCTAAAATCATTCATTACACGCTATTCCAAGGTCTATATTGGTTTAGTTCTGTTGATCTGGATTGCTTTCTTCTTTCTTCCTTGGGGCAGTCCGATTCTGGGGGGAAAGATTGACCTCTTCAGCATACAGAAAGTCTTGCTAGTTTTTGGTATTCTGTCTATTTTGATGGCCTTGCTGTCCAAGAAAGTCAGTCTCTTTGTTTTTGGATTGATCTGCTGTTTTTCTCTTTGGATTAATCTATTTATCCTATTTGCGATTTTGCCGATTTTTGTTGGCAATTAAAGCATCATAAAAGTCAGAGAGGTTAGCTTGGAAACTAGCCTCTTTTTCCTTTTCAAAATGGGGATTCTTCCTTGAAAATAATCAGTAATTGTGCTAAAATTAAAAGAACATTCTAAAATATTCGGAATTTAAAGTAAGGAAAAACATGGCTAATATTTTAAAAACAATTATCGAAAATGATAAAGGAGAAATCCGTCGTCTGGAAAAGATGGCTGACAAGGTTTTCAAATACGAAGACCAAATGGCTGCTTTGACTGACGACCAACTAAAAGCAAAAACAGTTGAATTTAAAGAACGTTATCAAAATGGAGAATCACTGGATTCACTGCTTTATGAAGCATTTGCGGTTGTCCGTGAGGGTGCCAAACGTGTCCTAGGCCTCTTCCCATATAAGGTTCAGGTCATGGGGGGAATCGTTCTTCACCATGGTGATGTGCCAGAAATGCGTACAGGGGAAGGAAAAACCTTGACTGCGACCATGCCAGTATACCTCAATGCCCTTTCAGGTAAAGGGGTTCACGTAGTTACGGTCAATGAATACCTATCCGAACGTGACGCGACTGAGATGGGTGAATTGTACTCATGGCTTGGCTTGTCAGTAGGGATTAACTTGGCTGCCAAATCTCCAATGGAGAAAAAAGAAGCCTATGAGTGTGATATCACTTACTCAACCAACTCAGAAATCGGATTTGACTACCTTCGTGATAACATGGTTGTTCGTGCTGAAAACATGGTACAACGTCCGCTCAACTATGCCTTGGTCGATGAGGTTGACTCTATCTTGATTGACGAGGCCCGTACACCTTTGATCGTATCAGGTGCTAACGCAGTTGAAACCAGTCAGTTGTATCACATGGCGGACCACTATGTAAAATCTTTGGACAAAGACGACTACATCATCGATGTGCAGTCTAAGACTATTGGTTTGTCTGATTCGGGGATTGACAAGGCTGAAAGTTACTTCAAGCTTGAAAATCTCTATGATATCGAAAACGTGGCTTTGACTCACTTTATCGATAATGCCCTTCGTGCCAACTACATCATGCTTCTCGATATTGACTATGTGGTGAGCGAAGAGCAAGAAATCTTGATTGTCGACCAATTTACAGGTCGTACCATGGAAGGTCGTCGTTATTCTGATGGCTTGCACCAAGCCATTGAAGCCAAAGAAGGTGTGCCAATTCAGGATGAAACCAAGACATCTGCCTCAATCACTTACCAAAACCTTTTCCGTATGTACAAGAAATTGTCTGGTATGACGGGTACAGGTAAGACTGAGGAAGAAGAATTCCGTGAAATTTACAACATTCGTGTTATTCCAATCCCAACAAACCGTCCTGTTCAACGTATTGACCATCCAGACTTGCTTTTTGCTAGCATTGAAGCTAAGTTTAAAGCGGTTGTCGAAGACGTTAAGGCTCGTTACCAAAAGGGTCAACCTGTCTTGGTTGGTACAGTAGCGGTTGAAACTAGTGATTACATTTCTAAGAAATTGGTCGCTGCTGGTGTTCCTCACGAAGTCTTGAATGCCAAAAACCACTATAAAGAAGCTCAAATCATCATGAATGCTGGTCAACGTGGTGCTGTTACCATTGCGACTAACATGGCTGGTCGTGGTACCGACATCAAGCTTGGTGAAGGTGTTCGCGAATTGGGAGGACTTTGTGTTATTGGTACAGAGCGCCATGAAAGCCGTCGTATCGATAACCAGCTTCGTGGACGTTCAGGTCGTCAAGGAGACCCAGGTGAGTCACAATTCTACTTATCTCTTGAAGATGATTTGATGAAACGTTTTGGATCTGAACGCTTGAAAGGAATCTTTGAACGCTTGAACATGTCTGAAGAGGCTATTGAGTCTCGTATGTTGACACGTCAGGTCGAAGCAGCTCAAAAACGTGTCGAAGGGAATAACTACGATACCCGTAAACAAGTCCTTCAATACGACGATGTCATGCGTGAACAACGTGAGATTATCTATGCTCAACGTTACGATGTCATCACTGCAGATCGTGACTTGGCACCTGAAATTCAGGCTATGATCAAACGCACGATTGGTCGTGTCGTTGATGGTCATGCGCGTGCCAAACAAGATGAAAAACTAGAGGCAATTTTGAACTTTGCTAAGTACAACTTGCTTCCTGAAGATTCTATTACGATGGAAGACTTGTCAGGTTTGTCTGATAAGGCCATCAAGGAAGAGCTCTTCCAACGTGCCTTGCAAGTTTACGATAGTCAGGTTTCAAAACTACGCGATGAAGAAGCAGTTAAAGAATTCCAAAAAGTCTTGATTCTACGAGTGGTAGATAACAAGTGGACAGATCATATCGATGCCCTCGATCAATTGCGTAACGCGGTTGGACTTCGTGGCTATGCTCAGAACAACCCTGTTGTTGAGTATCAGGCAGAAGGTTTCCGTATGTTTAATGACATGATTGGTTCGATTGAGTTTGATGTGACACGTTTGATGATGAAAGCACAAATTCATGAACAAGAAAGACCACAAGCAGAACACCATATCAGTACAACAGCGACTCGCAATATCGCTGCCCACCAAGCAAATATGCCAGAAAATCTGGATTTGAGCCAGATTGGACGGAATGAACTTTGCCCATGTGGTTCTGGTAAGAAGTTTAAAAACTGTCACGGTAAAAGACAATAAAATGAGATAGTTTAGAGGCGGATACCTTGTGAAAAGTAAATTTTTACTTGGTATCCGTTTGATTTATAAGGAGATGAGTTATGGTATTTACAGCAAAAAGTCCTAAAATTAATATTGAAGAAGTTCGTGCCTTATCAAAATTAGAAGGTCAAGCTTTGGATAGAAAATCACAGCGCGATCAAGAGCTAGAAGCCATTATACGTGGAGAAGACCAGCGGATTCTCTTGGTAATCGGGCCATGCTCATCTGACAATGAAGAAGCTGTTCTTGAATACGCTAAGCGTTTGGCAGCTTTGCAAGAAGAAGTGGCAGACCGTATCTTTATGGTTATGCGTGTTTACACTGCCAAACCTCGTACCAACGGAGATGGCTATAAGGGCTTGATTCACCAGCCTAACGCGACAGAAGCGCCAAGCCTCATCAACGGAATCAAAGCTGTTCGCCATCTTCACTATCGTGTTATCACAGAAACAGGTATGACGACAGCTGATGAAATGCTTTATCCTGAAAATCTTCCGCTTGTAGATGATTTGATTTCTTACATGGCAGTTGGTGCCCGTTCAGTTGAAGACCAGCAACACCGCTTTGTGGCAAGTGGGGCAGATTTCGCGACTGGTTTTAAAAATCCAACATCTGGAAATCTCAATGTCATGTTTAATGGAATTTATGCTGCTCAAAACAAACAAAGTTTCCTTTTCCTAGGAAAAGAAGTGGAAACAACTGGGAACCCGCTTTCGCACGCCATTCTTCGTGGAGCGATCAATGAGTATGGTAAGAATATTCCTAACTACTACTATGATAATTTGATGGATACCATTGCTCAATATGAGAAAATGGGTTTGGAAAATCCTTTTATCATCGTCGATACCAATCATGACAATTCTGGTAAGCAATACATGGATCAGATTCGAATTGTCCGCCAGACCTTGATTAATCGTGATTGGAATGAAAAAATCAAGCAGTACGTTCGTGGCTTTATGATTGAGTCTTATCTAGAAGACGGCCGTCAAAACGAACCGGAAGTATTTGGCAAGTCTATCACAGACCCTTGCCTTGGCTGGGAGAATACGGAAGTCCTCGTCAGAGAAATCTACCAAACGTTAGGAGAATAAGATGGCATTTATTGAAAAAGGTCAAGAAATCGATATTGAAGCAATCAAAGCAGAAACCCAATTGTCTGCGGAAGCCTTGCGACTAAAGGAGCGCCGTGATAGAGAATTGGCAGACATTATTTCAGGAGAAGATGACCGTATCCTTTTGGTGATTGGTCCTTGCTCTTCTGACAATGAAGAGGCTGTCTTGGAATATGCTCGCCGTTTATCAGCCTTGCAAAAGAAGGTGGCGGACAAGATTTTCATGGTTATGCGTGTTTATACAGCTAAACCTCGTACCAACGGAGACGGCTATAAAGGCTTGGTACACCAACCAGATACTTCAAAAGCTCCAAGTTTGATTAACGGCTTGCAGGCTGTGCGCCAGTTGCACTACCGCGTGATTACAGAGACTGGTTTGACAACGGCAGATGAGATGCTTTATCCGTCAAATCTGGTCTTGGTAGATGATTTGGTCAGCTACCATGCTGTAGGAGCTCGTTCTGTGGAAGACCAAGAGCACCGCTTTGTGGCTTCAGGAATTGATGCACCAGTGGGGATGAAAAATCCAACCTCAGGAAATCTTGGGGTTATGTTTAACGGTATCTATGCCGCTCAAAACAAACAAACCTTCCTCTTCCATGGTCAAGAAGTTGAGACTTCAGGAAATCCCTTGGCCCACGTCATCCTTCGTGGAGCAGTTAATGAATATGGGAAAAATGAGCCTAACTTTTACTATGAAACTTTGCTAAATGCCATTGAGCGCTATGAAGCCATGGGACTTGAAAATCCCTTTATCCTCATTGACACCAACCATGATAACTCAGGCAAGCAATATATGGAACAGATTCGAATTGTTCGCCAGACTTTGCAGAATCGTGATTGGAACGAGAAAATCAAAAAGACGGTTCGAGGCTTTATGATTGAATCTTACCTAGCAGATGGTCGTCAAAACCAACCAGAGGTCTTTGGTTGCTCTATTACCGATCCTTGCCTAGGTTGGGAGAATACAGAGACCTTGGTAGAAGAGATTTACGCTACTTTGACAAAATAAGTGAAAAGGATGGAGTTGGGGGATCTCAACTCCTTTTGATGAGAATGATAGTTGGACACGGAATTGACATCGAAGAATTGGCTTCGATAGAAAGCGCAGTTACACGACATGAAGGATTTGCTAAGCGCGTGCTGACCGCTAAGGAAATGGAGCGCTTCACTAGTCTTAAAGGGCGCAGGCAGATTGAATATTTGGCTGGTCGCTGGTCAGCTAAGGAGGCCTTTTCCAAGGCTATGGGAACTGGTATTGGCAAGCTCAGTTTTCAGGATTTGGAAGTCTTGAACAATGAACGCGGGGCGCCTTATTTTAGTCAGTCACCATTTTCAGGAAAGATTTGGCTGTCTATCAGCCATACAGATCAGTTTGTGACAGCCAGTGTCATTTTGGAGGAAAATCATGAAAGCTAGTCCACATAGACCAACCAAGGCTCTGATTCATCTGGGAGCTATTCGACAAAATATTCAGCAAATGGGGGCTCATATCCCTCAAGGAACGCTCAAATTTGCAGTAGTCAAGGCTAATGCCTATGGGCATGGGGCTGTTGCTGTTGCGACGGCTATTCAAGATGATGTTGATGGTTTTTGCGTTTCCAATATTGATGAAGCCATTGAACTCAGACAGGCTGGACTCAGCAAACGAATCCTTATTTTAGGAGTTTCTGATCTAGAAGCTGTTTCTCTTGCTAAAGAATATGATATCACTTTGACAGTGGCTGGGCTGGAGTGGATTCAAGCGCTCTTAGATCAGGAAGAAGACCTATCAGGTTTGACAGTCCACCTCAAGGTTGATTCAGGAATGGGACGGATTGGTTTTCGCGAGGCTAGTGAGGCTGAGCAAGCTCAAGACTTGCTCCAACAACACGGTGCTCGTGTTGAAGGGATTTTTACCCACTTTGCTACTGCAGACGAGGAATCAGATGATTACTTTAATGCCCAGTTAGAACGGTTTAAAACTATTTTAGCTAGTATGAAAGGTCTTCCAGACTTGGTTCATGCCAGCAATTCGGCAACGACTCTTTGGCATGCAGAGACTATTTTTAACGCGGTTCGTATGGGAGATGCTATGTATGGTCTTAACCCTAGTGGAGAGGTCTTGGACTTGCCCTATGACTTGATTCCGGCCTTGACCTTGGAGTCTGCTCTGGTTCATGTCAAGACAGTTTCAGCTGGAGCTTGCATGGGCTATGGAGCAACTTATCAAGCGGATAGCGAGCAAGTCATCGCGACTGTACCAATCGGCTATGCGGATGGATGGACACGAGACATGCAGAATTTCACTGTCTTGGTAGATGGGCAAGCTTGCCCAATCGTTGGGCGAGTATCTATGGACCAAATCACCATTCGTCTGCCTAAGCTTTATCCGCTGGGAACCAAGGTAATCTTGATTGGCTCCGACGGAGGCAAGGAGATCACAGCTACTCAGGTAGCGGCCTACCGTGGAACTATTAACTATGAGGTGGTTTGTCTTCTCAGCGACCGCATTCCGAGAGAATATTATTAGAAAAGAAAGGAGTGGAGCATGAATCTACATCAACCCTTGCATGTCTTACCTGGTGTGGGACCAAAGTCAGCAGAGAAATACGCCAAACTAGGAATTGAAAACTTGCAAGACCTCTTGCTCTACTTTCCTTTCCGTTATGAAGACTTTAAAACCAAGCAGGTGCTGGAGCTAGAAGACGGTGAAAAGGCAGTCCTATCTGGTCAAGTCGTGACTCCTGCCAGTGTCCAGTATTATGGTTTCAAGCGCAATCGCCTGCGCTTTAGCCTCAAGCAGGGAGAAATTGTTTTTGCGGTGAACTTCTTTAACCAGCCCTATCTAGCTGATAAGATAGAATTGGGGGCAACCCTTGCTGTCTTTGGAAAATGGGACCGTGCCAAGGCTAGTCTGACAGGGATGAAGGTCCTGGCTCAGGTGGAAGATGACCTCCAGCCTGTCTATCGTTTGGCTCAGGGAATCAGTCAGGCCAGTCTGGTCAAAGTTATCAAGACGGCCTTTGATCAGGGACTGGACCTCTTGATAGAGGAAAATCTTCCCCAGTCTTTGCTCGATAAATACAAACTCATGTCCCGTTGTCAGGCCGTTCGTGCCATGCATTTCCCCAAGGATTTGGCGGAATACAAGCAGGCCCTTCGCCGTATCAAATTTGAGGAACTCTTTTATTTCCAAATGCAATTACAGACGCTCAAGTCTGAAAATAGAGTTCAGGGCAGCGGTCTGGTTCTGAAATGGTCTAAGGAAAAGGTGACAGCTGTCAAAGAAAGCTTGCCTTTTGCCTTGACTCAAGCTCAGGAAAAGAGTTTGCAGGAAATTTTAACCGATATGAAGTCGGACCACCACATGAATCGTCTCCTACAAGGAGATGTGGGGAGCGGAAAAACGGTGGTCGCTGGCTTGGCCATGTTTGCAGCAGTGACAGCTGGCTACCAGGCTGCTCTCATGGTACCAACAGAAATCCTCGCAGAGCAACACTTTGAGAGTTTACAGAACCTTTTTCCTAACTTGAAACTGGCTCTCTTGACAGGTTCCTTGAAAGCTGCAGAAAAGAGAGAAGTCTTGGAGACTATTGCCAAGGGTGAGGCTGATTTGATTATCGGAACCCACGCTCTGATACAGGATGGGGTGGATTATGCTCGTCTGGGTTTGATTATCATCGATGAGCAGCACCGCTTTGGTGTGGGGCAAAGGCGTGTTTTACGGGAAAAAGGGGATAATCCAGATGTACTTATGATGACGGCGACTCCCATTCCACGGACTCTGGCCATCACAGCCTTTGGAGATATGGATGTTTCCATTATTGACCAGATGCCAGCAGGGCGGAAGCCTATTGTGACGCGCTGGATTAAGCATGAGCAGCTGCCTCAGGTCTTGACCTGGTTAGAGGGAGAAATCCAAAAAGGTTCTCAAGCCTATGTTATCTCTCCCTTGATTGAAGAATCAGAAGCTCTGGATTTGAAAAATGCTATTGCATTGTCTGAGGAGTTGACGGCTCATTTTGCAGGCAAGGCTGAAGTAGCTCTTCTACATGGTAAGATGAAGAGTGATGAAAAAGACCAGATTATGCAGGATTTCAAAGAGCGAAAAACGGATATTCTGGTTTCGACGACAGTTATTGAGGTTGGGGTTAATGTTCCCAATGCGACTGTCATGATTATTATGGATGCCGATCGTTTTGGGCTCAGTCAGCTTCACCAGCTTAGAGGTCGTGTCGGTAGGGGGGACAAGCAGTCCTATGCTGTTCTCGTTGCCAATCCCAAGACGGATTCTGGGAAAGATCGCATGCGTATCATGACAGAAACTACTAATGGATTTGTCCTTGCAGAGGAAGATTTGAAAATGCGCGGATCGGGTGAGATTTTTGGAACCAGACAGTCAGGTCTTCCAGAGTTCCAAGTGGCTGACATTATCGAAGATTTTCCAATTTTAGAAGAGGCCAGAAAAGTGGCTAGCTACATTAGTTCAATAGAAGGCTGGCAAGAGGATCCGGAGTGGCGCATGATTGCCCTTCATCTGGAAAAGAAAGAACATCTGGATTAAGCTTTCTCTAAGAAAAACTTAAGCTAGCTTTCAGGTTTGCCCCTTATACTAGAGTCATCAAAAAGAAATGAGGACTCTCACATGACAGTAACGATTAAAGTAAATTACCAAACCACTTTCCAAAAGAAAGAAGTAGCAAAATAAGATTGAACAGGAGAAAAAGGGCGGAAATGCTCTTTTTTTTGTTTCTAAAACTACTTTTAGTTTGTAAGATTAAAGGAAGAAAATCTAAATTCTTTTTCTATTTATCCTTCTTTCTTGCATTGATTACTTAGATATGCTACAGTTGTGGTAGCGATTACAAAACAAAAGGAGCATGATATGAAAAATCCAGTTTTGTTAGAAGAAATCAAGACTTATAAAGGAAGAGATGAGGTTCCAGAAGACTTTGATATTTTCTGGGATGAGGAAGTGAAAAAAGTTTCAACACTTCCAGCCTACCAGTTGGAGGAAAGAAATTTCCATATTCCCCAAGTCAAGTGCTTTGAGCTCACTTTTGAAGGAACTAATGCAGGCAAGGTCTATGCACGCATTGTTCTTCCAAAGAGTGAGGAGAAGGTTCCGCTAATCTTCCATTTCCATGGTTATATGGGACGTGGCTGGGACTGGACCGACATGCTGGCCTTTACCGTAGCTGGTTACGGTGTTGTTTCCATGGATGTGCGGGGCCAATCAGGTTATTCACAGGACGGTTTGCGTTCTCCTCTAGGAAATACGGTCAAGGGGCATATCATACGTGGTGCTGTGGAAGGTCGGGACCATCTCTTTTATAAGGATGTCTATCTGGATATTTACCAGTTGATCGAAATCATTGCTAGTCTACCTGAGGTTGATGAGAAGCGACTTTCTAGCTATGGTGCCTCTCAAGGTGGTGCTCTAGCCTTGGTTGCGGCAGCACTCAATACACGGATTCAGAAAACAGTTGCCATCTATCCCTTCTTATCAGACTTCAGACGAGTGCTTGAGATTGGTAATACTAGCGAGGCTTACGACGAACTTTTCCGTTATTTCAAGTTTCACGACCCCTTCCATGAAACTGAGGAGGAAATCATGGTGACCCTTGCCTATATTGATGTGAAAAATCTTGCCCATCGTATCAAGGGTGAGGTCAAGATGATTACGGGATTGGACGACGATGTTTGCTATCCTATTACTCAGTTTGCGATTTATAATCGTCTGACTTGTGATAAGGCCTATCGTATCATGCCTGAGTATGCTCACGAAGCCATGAATGTTTTTGTCAATGACCAAGTCTACAACTGGCTATGTGGTAGTGAGATTCCTTTTAAGTATGTAAAATGATAAATGAGAGAGCCCAGTAGCTCTCTTTTTTGTAGTTTAATAAAAATGATTTAAAATAGATGACTCTCTGAAACTACTTTCAGAAACAGCTGTTCTATAAAATACTTTTGAAACTGAAATCTATTCTACCACAAGGTATTGAAAGCGCTTTAAAACTAATATATAATGAACTCATAAGAACAAAGAAAAGGAGGAAAGAGGATGCCACAGATTACTAAAGAAGCCTTGATTGCACAAATCAAAGATGGAATCATCGTTTCTTGTCAGGCCCTTCCTCACGAACCGCTTTATACAGAAGCGGGAGGAGTCATTCCCTTGCTGGTCAAAGCGGCTGAGCAAGGTGGAGCAGTCGGTATCCGAGCAAATAGTGTTCGCGATATCAAGGAAATCAAGGAGGTTACAAACCTTCCAATCATTGGGATCATTAAACGAGATTATCCACCGCAAGAACCCTTTATCACTGCTACTATGAAAGAAGTTGATGAATTAGCAGAACTGGACATCGAGGTGATTGCTCTGGATTGTACCAAGCGTGAACGCTACGATGGTTTGGAGATTCAAGACTTTATTCGTCAGGTTAAGGAAAAATACCCTAACCAGCTCTTGATGGCTGACACAAGTACTTTTGAAGAAGGTCTAGCAGCTGTTGAAGCAGGAATTGATTTTGTCGGAACAACCTTATCAGGATACACATCTTACAGTCCAAAAGTGGATGGGCCCGATTTTGAATTAATCAAAAAACTCTGTGATGCTGGCGTGGATGTCATTGCAGAAGGAAAAATCCATACACCTGAACAAGCCAAACAAATCCTGGGATATGGAGTGCGAGGTATCGTTGTTGGTGGAGCTATTACTAGACCAAAAGAGATTACAGAACGCTTCGTTGCTGGTCTTAAATAACACAATTTAAAAATAGAGGAGAGTGGTGGATGCGTCGGATGAAATGAAAACGTATATAAATGCAATCTTACTCATTATCCAATATGGATACGCTTATCAATTAGGAGAATACAAATGAAATTTAGAAAACTAGCTTGTACAGTACTTGCGGGTGCTGCGATTCTTGGCCTTGCTGCATGTGGTAATTCTGGTGGAAGTAAAGATGCTGGAAAATCTGGTAGCGATAGTGGAAAAACAGAAATCACTTGGTGGGCATTCCCAGTCTTCACTCAAGAAAAAACTGGTGACGGTGTTGGAACATATGAAAAATCAATCATCGAAGCGTTTGAAAAAGCAAATCCAGATGTAAAAGTGAAATTGGAAACCATCGACTTCAAATCAGGTCCTGAAAAAATCACAACAGCTATCGAGGCAGGAACAGCTCCAGACGTACTTTTTGACGCACCAGGACGTATCATCCAATACGGTAAAAACGGTAAATTGGCTGAGTTGAATGATCTCTTCACAGATGAATTCGTCAAAGATGTTAACAACGAAAACATTGTTCAAGCAAGTAAAGCTGGAGACAAAGCTTACATGTATCCAATCAGTTCAGCACCATTCTATATGGCTATGAACAAGAAAATGTTGGAAGATGCTGGAGTTGCAAACCTTGTAAAAGAAGGTTGGACAACTGATGATTTTGAAAAAGTTTTGAAAGCGCTTAAAGATAAAGGCTACACACCAGGTTCATTGTTCAGTTCTGGTCAAGGGGGAGACCAAGGAACACGTGCCTTCATCTCAAACCTTTACGGCGGTTCTGTAACAGATAAAGATGTAACAAAATATACAACTGATGATCCTAAATTCGTCAAAGGTCTTGAAAAAGCAGCTGGCTGGATCAAAGACGGTTTGTTGAACAATGGTTCACAATTTGATGGTGGAGCAGATATCCAAAACTTTGCTAACGGTCAAACATCTTACACAATCCTTTGGGCACCATCTCAAAATGGTATCCAAGCTAAACTCTTGGAAGCAAGTAAAGTAGAAGTGGTAGAAGTACCATTCCCATCAGATTCAGGTAAACCAGCTCTTGAATACCTTGTAAATGGATTTGCAGTATTCAACAACAAAGACGACAAGAAAGTTGCAGCATCTAAGAAATTCGTTCAATTCATCGCGGATGACAAAGAATGGGGTCCAAAAGACGTTGTTCGTACAGGTGCCTTCCCAGTTCGTACATCATTTGGCAAACTTTATGAAGACAAACGTATGGAAACAATCAGTGGTTGGACTAAATACTACTCACCATACTACAACACTATCAATGGTTTTGCTGAAATGAGAACACTTTGGTTCCCAATGTTGCAATCTGTATCAAATGGTGACGAAAAACCAGCGGATGCTTTGAAAGCCTTCACTGAAAAAGCTAACGAAACAATTAAAAAAGCTACAAAACAATAAGCACTAAATCAGATTGACTCCTCCCTTTTCCCTGTGCATAGTCTATGTAAGAAAAGGGAGGATTTTGTTTGAAATGTAAGGAACTGTCACGAAATTAAAATGAAGTTCTTACATAAGCGAATCTTAAAAAATTTCATTTTGATTTTAAAACAGTTTAAGAAAATCCAAAATATTTTATTTGTGAAAGAGAGGTGCCGACTGTGAAAGTCAATAAAATTCGCATGCGGGAAACAGTGATTTCCTACGCTTTCCTAGCACCAGTATTATTCTTCTTTGTCATCTTTGTATTGGCTCCTATGATTATGGGATTCATTACAAGTTTCTTTAACTACTCAATGACGAAATTTGAGTTTGTGGGCTTGGACAACTACATTCGCATGTTTAAAGACCCTGTCTTTATGAAGTCTTTGATCAACACGGTTATCCTGGTTATTGGATCTGTGCCAGTTGTTGTTCTATTCTCGCTCTTTGTAGCATCACAAACCTATCACCAAAATGCTATTGCCAGATCTTTCTACCGTTTCGTCTTCTTCCTTCCTGTTGTAACAGGTAGCGTTGCCGTAACAGTCGTTTGGAAATGGATTTATGACCCACTATCAGGGATTTTAAACTTTGTCCTTAAGTCAAGCCACATCATCAGCCAGAACATTTCTTGGTTGGGAGATAAAAACTGGGCTTTGATGGCGATTATGATTATCCTTTTGACTACATCTGTTGGTCAGCCGATTATCCTCTATATCGCTGCCATGGGAAATATTGACAATTCATTGGTAGAAGCAGCGCGTGTTGATGGTGCGACTGAATTGCAAGTATTCTGGAAGATTAAATGGCCTAGCCTCCTTCCAACAACACTTTATATCGCAATCATTACAACAATCAACTCATTCCAGTGTTTCGCCTTGATTCAGCTTTTGACTTCAGGTGGTCCAAACTACTCAACAAGTACACTTATGTACTACCTTTACGAAAAAGCCTTCCAATTGACAGAATACGGTTATGCAAACACTATCGGCGTCTTCTTGGCAGTCATGATCGCTATCGTAAGCTTTGTTCAATTTAAAGTACTTGGAAATGACGTAGAATACTAAAGAAAGGAGACAGCTATGCAATCTACACAAAAGAAACCTTTAACAGCCTTCACTGTTATTTCAACTATTATCTTGCTCTTGTTGACCGTGCTGTTCATCTTTCCATTCTACTGGATTTTGACAGGTGCCTTCAAATCACAGCCTGATACCATTATGATTCCGCCACAATGGTTCCCTAAAATGCCAACCATGGAAAACTTCCAACAACTTATGGTGCAAAACCCTGCTATTCAGTGGATGTGGAACTCTGTGTTTATTTCATTGGTAACAATGTTCTTAGTTTGTGCGACCTCTTCTTTGGCAGGTTATGTATTGGCTAAAAAACGTTTCTATGGGCAACGCATTCTCTTTGCCATCTTTATCGCTGCCATGGCACTTCCAAAACAAGTTGTCCTTGTACCATTGGTACGTATCGTCAACTTCATGGGAATTCATGACACTCTTTGGGCAGTTATCTTGCCTTTGATTGGATGGCCATTCGGGGTCTTCCTCATGAAACAATTCAGTGAGAATATCCCTACAGAATTGCTTGAATCAGCTAAAATAGATGGTTGTGGTGAGATTCGTACCTTCTGGAGCGTAGCCTTCCCAATTGTGAAACCAGGATTTGCAGCCCTTGCAATCTTCACCTTCATCAATACTTGGAATGACTACTTCATGCAGTTGGTTATGTTGACTTCACGTAACAACTTGACCATCTCACTTGGGGTTGCGACTATGCAGGCTGAAATGGCAACCAACTATGGTTTGATCATGGCAGGTGCCGCTCTTGCAGCCGTGCCAATCGTAACAGTCTTCCTAGTCTTCCAAAAATCCTTCACTCAGGGTATTACTATGGGAGCGGTCAAAGGTTAAGAAAAGTAAACTGGTGTGTCAAGATTGCGGAAGTGGTCTTGACATGCTATGGAAATATAGATGTTATAAGTGTCTACAAAATGTTGGGTATTTGTCTACCATAAAGATTTTGTCAGACACTTATCAACTTAAGAATGATTTTAGTTAACTATCAGAAACGAAGGAAAGAGTATGATTTTTGACGATTTGAAAAACATCACCTTTTACAAAGGAATTCATCCCAATCTAGACAAGGCTATCGACTATCTCTATCAGCATCGTAAAGATTCATTTGAACTAGGTAAGTATGAGATTGATGGGGACAAGGTCTTTCTAGTTGTTCAGGAAAATGTCCTCAATCAAGCTGAAAATGATCAATTTGAGCATCATCAGAACTATGCTGACTTGCATTTGCTGGTAGAAGGACATGAATATTCGAGCTACGGTTCACGAATCAAAGACGAGGCAGTAGCATTCGACGAAGCGAGTGACATTGGCTTTGTGCATTGTCATGAACACTACCCACTCTTGTTGGGTTATCATAATTTTGCGATTTTCTTTCCAGGAGAACCACACCAGCCAAATGGCTATGCAGGTATGGAAGAGAAGGTTCGCAAATATCTCTTTAAAATTTTGATTGATTAAAAAATCAGGAGGAGCAAACATGGCACAAAAAGGAGTAAGCCTTATCAAGGCAGCATTTGATACAGATAACTTTCTCATGCGTTTTAGTGAAAAGGTCTTGGATATCGTGACAGCCAATCTTCTTTTTGTCGTCTCTTGTTTACCCATCGTGACGATTGGAGTGGCTAAAATTAGCCTCTACGAGACTATGTTTGAGATTAAGAAGAGCAGACGTGTGCCTGTCTTTAAAATCTATCTAAGAGCTTTCAAGGAAAATCTGAAACTAGGTCTTCAGTTAGGTCTGCTTGAGTTGGGCATTGTCTCATTAAGCCTTCTAGACCTCTATCTCTTCTGGGGTCAGACAGCTATGCCTTTCCAAATGGTAAAAGCTATTTGTTTAGGTATTCTTATCTTCCTCACTATCGTGATGTTGGCTAGCTATCCAATCGCTGCACGCTATGATTTGACTTGGAAAGAAGTCTTACAAAAAGGACTTATCTTGGCAAGTTTTAACTTTCCTTGGTTCTTCCTTATGTTAGCCATTCTCTTTCTCATTGTGATGGTTCTTTATCTGTCCGCCTTCAGTTTGCTTTTAGGTGGCTCAGCCTTCCTGCTTTTTGGATTTGGACTCTTGGTCTTTATCCAGACAGGATTGATGGAGAAAATTTTCGCAAAATACCAATAGGATGGCTTGTTTCTGAAACTACTTTCAATCCATAAACATTTCAAAATTCATATCGAAACTAAAATCTAAGTGTACACAAGATGTTGAAAGCGTTTTTCACAGGGTGTATACTAAACACGTAAAGAATAAATCCTGCTTTTAGCAGAAAAAAGAAATCTTAGGAGAAAATCTATGTCAGATTTAAAAAAATACGAAGGTGTCATTCCAGCCTTCTACGCATGTTATGATGATCAAGGAGAAGTAAGTCCAGAGCGTACGCGTGCCTTGGTTCAATACTTCATTGATAAAGGTGTTCAAGGTCTTTATGTCAATGGTTCTTCTGGTGAATGTATCTACCAAAGCGTTGAAGACCGTAAGTTGATTTTGGAAGAAGTCATGGCAGTTGCCAAAGGTAAATTGACTATTATTGCTCACGTTGCTTGCAACAATACCAAAGATAGTATGGAACTTGCTCGCCACGCAGAAAGCTTGGGTGTAGATGCCATTGCAACGATTCCACCAATTTACTTCCGCTTGCCAGAATACTCAGTTGCTAAATACTGGAATGATATCAGCTCTGCAGCTCCAAACACAGACTACGTGATTTACAACATTCCTCAATTGGCAGGAGTAGCTTTGACTCCAAGTCTCTACACAGAAATGTTGAAGAATCCACGTGTTATCGGTGTTAAGAACTCTTCTATGCCAGTTCAAGATATCCAAACTTTTGTCAGTCTTGGTGGAGAAGACCACATTGTCTTTAACGGTCCAGATGAACAGTTCCTAGGTGGCCGTCTTATGGGTGCTAAGGCTGGTATCGGTGGTACTTATGGCGCGATGCCAGAACTCTTCTTGAAACTCAATCAGTTGATTGCGGACAAAGACCTAGAAACAGCACGTGAATTGCAGTATGCTATCAACGCAATCATTGGTAAACTCACTTCTGCACATGGAAATATGTACGGTGTGATCAAAGAAGTCTTGAAAATCAATGAAGGCTTGAATATTGGTTCTGTTCGTTCTCCATTGACACCAGTGACTGAAGAAGATCGCCCAGTTGTAGAAGCAGTTGCTCAATTGATTCGTGAAACCAAGGAGCGCTTCCTCTAATCCATAAGGAGGTATTTATGACACACTACGTTGCAATTGATATCGGTGGAACTAATATCAAATATGGTTTGATCGACCAAGAAGGCCAACTTGTTGAATCCCATGAAATGCCAACTGAGGCACATAAAGGTGGACCTCATATCTTACAAAAGACAAAAGATATCGTAGCTAGCTATTTAGAAAAAGGTTCTATAGCGGGTGTTGCTATTTCTTCTGCGGGGATGGTTGATCCTGATAAGGGTGAGATTTTCTACGCTGGTCCTCAGATTCCCAACTATGCAGGAACTCAGTTCAAGAAGGAAATCGAGACTAGCTTTGACATTCCTTGTGAGATTGAAAATGATGTTAACTGTGCAGGTCTTGCTGAAGCTGTATCTGGTTCAGGTAAGGGAGCGAGTGTCACCCTTTGCCTGACCATTGGAACAGGTATCGGTGGTTGCTTGATTATGGATGGGAAAGTCTTCCATGGATTTAGCAATTCAGCTTGCGAAGTCGGTTATATGCATATGCAGGATGGAGCTTTCCAAGACTTGGCTTCTACGACAGCCTTGGTAGAATATGTGGCAGCAGCTCACGGTGATCCAGCTGATCAGTGGAATGGCAGACGTATCTTTAAGGAAGCCACTGAAGGAAACAAGATTTGCATGGCTGGTATTGACCGCATGGTAGACTATCTAGGAAAAGGTCTGGCAAATATTTGCTACGTTGCCAATCCAGAAGTGGTCATTCTCGGTGGCGGTATCATGGGACAAGAGGCTATCCTCAAACCGAAAATCCGCACAGCCTTAAAAGATGCCTTGGTACCAAGCCTAGCTGAAAAAACACGATTAGAATTTGCCCATCACCAAAACACAGCAGGTATGTTGGGTGCCTACTACCATTTCAAAACAAAACAATCCTAGTTTGGAATTATAGAATTAAGCAAAACACTTAATCACTACTTGAGTGAAAACTGTTTTGCTTAATTCTTTTTTATTGAAGAATTTTATCGAAAGGAGGTAATCGTGAGAAATTAGGAGAAAATCACTGCCTTGTATGAAAGGTTAAAGCGAGAGCAATTCTATCATCAATTTAACTAGTGAAAACTGGAAATTTTTGTACTTTTCCCTAGACAGTGGATAAACCCTTGATACCACTGAGTTTAAGGCGTAATGTACACTCTTTGAAAAATGTACTTTATAATCGAAATGTACTTTATTTTAATGCTGGATAAAGTACATTTTTTGATCCAGCAGTTCAAATGCGAAATGTACAAAATCAGCCCCTTTTAAACCCCTTGTAAGCCTAAAAACCTTGATTTAATCAAGTTTTTGAATTTAGTAAAGTACATTTTCACTAAAATTCAGTTTTAAAATATTTTCAGTTTTCACTTTTATAAAGTATAAAATTGACTATTTTCTTGATGAAAAAAATTTCCAGTTATTTCATTTTTAGTTTGAGTAAATGAGAAAATGTGTAAAAATGATATAATGAGATGGACGAAAATTTGACAAATTAGAATTTCTAGAGGTGAGAGAAATGTGGCAATCCATTCACCTTAAATCGAAATAATATAAAATTACGAGAAGATTATAAGATGAACGATTATATAAAATTAAATGAAGATAGATGGAATAATGTAAATAATGACTACACTGAGCCATTGACACATGAAGAATTAGAAGAAGTTAGAAAACATCCAATTTCCGTTGCCTTAACTGTTGGGAAAAAAGTTCCAACAGAATGGTTTAAAAAAGCAAACGGAAAAAAGATATTAGGGTTAGCTTGTGGTGGTGGACAGCAGGGACCAGTTTTTGCTCTAAAAGGTTATGATGTAACCATTATGGATTTTTCGAAATCACAATTACAAAGAGATGAGATGGTTGCTAAAAGAGAAGGATTAAAAATCAACACCGTTCAAGGTGATATGACAAAACCATTTCCATTTGAAAATGAAACTTTTGATATTATTTTTAATCCGGTTTCAAATGTATATATAGAGGATTTAGAAAACATGTATAAAGAAGCCTCTAGAGTATTGAAAAAGGGTGGACTATTAATGGTCGGATTTATGAACCCTTGGATATACATGTATGATGCTGATATTGTATGGGATAAACCCGATGAGGAACTACTTTTGAAGTTTTCAATACCTTTTAATTCAAGAGAGCTTGAAGAGGAAGGCAAAATCACCATCAATCCAGAGTATGGATATGAATTTAGCCATACTTTAGAAAGTCAGATTAGAGGACAACTTAAAAATGGTCTTGCTATGATCGATTTTTATGAATCATGTGACAAAAGACATCGATTATCACGTTATGGAAATGACTATATAGCTACACTTAGCATTAAATTATAATCTTATGAAACATACTCCAAGAGAATAGCCTATTTTATGTTCTGCGAGGGTTAAAATCTAAATTTCAGTTTGTCGAAGTACAATAATCAAATAAAATTAGAGAGAGGAAGTAAAAGTAAATAGCAGATACTTCCTTTTTGTTGTCAAACATTTAAAAACGGAAAGGAGGATTTTCAAATCAAATCCTCTTGACTTTCTTTATAATTGTGAGATAATAAATAAAATATATAAAGGAATTATATAAAATGCCTATAGCGAATTCAAGTAAAGTTGTGACCTTCCAAGCTAATAGAGAATTAGTAAATGATGCAATGGAAGTGTTAAAAGAACAAAATCTCTCTCTTTCATCGGCACTTAGATTATTTTTAAAGAATGTTGCCATAACAAATGAAGTAGATTTACTGAGTGAAGAGGAATTAGAGAAGGAGTATTTGTTTAGACAATTACAAGCAGAAGTTCAAGAAAGTTATGCCAAGATTGAGGCTGGAAATTACTTGACAGATGAGGATGTCGTGACACGCTATGGATTATAAAAAATATCGGATTTTGTATTCTCCTAGAGTGATTGATAGTCTGGATAAAATATATCAGTATATAGCGGAGGAAATTGGTTCTGTAGAGGCTGCGAGACGAAAAGTAGCCAATATTAGAAAAGATATTAATCGGCTAGAAATTTTCCCCCAAGCTGGATTTGATGCCGATGAAAAATTTGGTAAGAAATTAGATCCTCACTACCAAACGCGAGGATTGACCTTGAGTAAGGATTACATCGTATTATATACAATTGTTGAGGATACTGTCAGACTTGCTTATTTACTCCCTTCAAAAAGTGATTATATGAAATTATTTAAGACTAAGTCAAGATACGACTAATTCATAATCTAGAAGAGGGATGTTTGGTGATGAATAAAAATCCTAGTTTGGTTCAACCAAACTAGGATTTTCTGATACGTTTTTGTCTACGATAGCCGTTGAGTTTTTTATTTTCCCAATAGCTATTAAAGATTTTTTCCTTGCTTTCACGATTGATTTCCAAAAAGTAGGCATAAATCAAATCGATAAAGAAGAGCATTGGAAGTTGAGCAGATATTCGTTGGATGTAGGATGACTGGCTGTGGCTAGCAACAAGAACAGTCTCTGTATAGGCCTGGCTATCTTTATTTGGAACACTTGTAAAGAGTACAGTCTTTGCTCCCATCTCCTTAGCATCTAATAAACTATCTAAAATAGAAGGAGTTGTGCCAGAAAGTGAGAAACCGAGTACGAGACAATTTTCGTCCATAATACTGGTTGTCCAAGCAAAACCGTCTTGATCGGTCAAGGCCTCGCAGACCACACCTAGACGCATGAAGCGCAATTTCATTTCACGAGCGACAAGGCCAGAACTACCTGTTCCGAAGAAGTAGACACGCTCAGCATCTTCTATTAATTGGGCAATTCGTTCTAGTTGGACCTCGTCAATCAAGTCCTGTGTTTGTTCCCGCATATTGCTATAACTTCTAAGGACTCGTTTTGTCAGTGGACTGTGTTTGTGAGAATGGGTGTCTTGTTTCTCTGCTTGGTGTTGGTATTGGAAAATAAATTCTCGATAGCCTGTAAAACCACACTTTTTAGCAAAGCGGGTCAAAGCAGCTTGGGAGATATGTAATTTTTGAGTGACTTGCTGGGATGATAAATCATCTACAATGGTTTCAGATTGTAAAAAATAGCGAGCGATTTCTTTCTCTAAATCTGTCATTTCTTCGAAGTGGGAATCAATGATGGTTGCTATATCTGGTTTGTCCATAGAAAGGCTCCTTTAAATGAGTCGTATTGGAAAAAGACTGGGTCATCGAACTTTTACATTTATTATATCATATAATATAGGGATAGATAAATAAAATCGTATTTTCCTGTAAAATGGAAAAAGCTCCCTTCTTTTCCATAATTTTCTTCTCAAATTATGGTACAATGAAGAGTAAGATTTTAAATAGAAATGAGACTGATTTGTATGAGAAAATTTGACAGCCATTCGATTCCGATTCGGCTTAATTTATTGTTTTCGATTGTCATTTTACTCTTTATGGCTATTATTGGTCGCCTGCTTTATATGCAGGTTTTGAACAAGGATTTTTATGAGACAAAATTAGCATCTGCTAGTAAAACAAAGGTGACCACTAGTTCGGCTCGGGGCGAAATTTATGATGCTAGCGGCAAGCCTTTGGTTGAAAATACTGTGAAACAAGTTGTTTCCTTTACTCGAAACAACAAAATGACGGCTGCAGATTTAAAAGAAACAGCCAAGAAGTTGCTGGCCTATGTGGGAGTTACTTCTCCAACATTGACTGATCGACAGTTGGCGGACTATTACCTAGCAGATCAAGATGTCTATAAGAAAGCAGTGGAAAGTTTACCACGTGAGAAGCGATTTGATTCTGATGGCAATCAATTATCTGAATCCGAGCTTTACAATAATACTGTTGAAAGTATCGATTCAAGCCAATTGGCCTACTCGGATGACGAAAAGAAAGAAATTTACCTCTTTAGCCAACTCAATGCAGTTGGAAATTTTGCGACAGGGACCATTGCGACAGACTCCTTGACAGATACTCAGATTGCCTTGATTGCTTCGGCTTCTAAGAATTTACCTGGTATCAGTATTTCAACTTCGTGGGATCGAAAGGTTTTAGAGACTTCACTTTCGTCTATAGTAGGAAGTGTATCCAGTGAAAAAGCTGGTCTTCCAGCTGAAGAAGCAGATGCTTATATCAAAAAGGGGTATTCTTTAAATGACCGTGTTGGGACTTCTTATCTAGAAAAACAATATGAAGAAACCTTGCAAGGGAAACGCTCGGTGAAAGAAATTCATCTTGATAAACATGGCAACATGGAAAGTGTCGAGAATATTGAAGATGGTACCAAAGGGAACAATATTAAACTGACCATTGATTTGGCCTTCCAAGATAGCGTGGACAATCTGCTTAAGAGTTATTTTAATTCCGAACTGGGAAATGGAGGAGCCAAGTATTCGGAAGGTGTGTATGCAGTCGCTCTAAATCCAAAAACAGGTGCTGTTTTGTCTATGTCAGGGCTAAAACATGACTTGAAAACGGGAGATTTAACACCTGATTCCTTGGGAACTGTGACCAATGTCTTTGTTCCAGGTTCGGTTGTCAAGGCCGCAACCATCAGCTCTGGTTGGGAGAATGGAGTCTTATCAGGGAATCAGACCTTGACAGACCAACCGATTGTCTTCCAAGGTTCAGCTCCAATTAATTCTTGGTATACTCAAGCCTACGGTTCATTTCCGATTACAGCTGTGGAAGCCTTGGAGTATTCTTCTAATACCTATATGGTTCAAACGGCTTTGGGCATCATGGGTCAGACCTATCAACCCAATATGTTTGTTTTAACTAACAATTTAGAATCCGCTATGGGGAAACTTCGTTCGACATTTGCTGAATATGGTCTTGGAGCCTCAACAGGCATTGACCTTCCAGATGAGTCAACTGGTTTTATACCAAAAGAGTATAATTTTGCTAATTACATTACCAATGCCTTTGGCCAGTTTGATAACTACACCCCTATGCAATTAGCCCAGTACGTTGGCACCATTGCCAACAACGGTGTTCGGATTGCACCTCACATTGTCGAGGGGATTTATGGAAACAACGAACAAGGTGGTTTAGGGAACTTAATCCAATCTGTTGAAACCAAGGAAATGAATAAAATTAATATTTCTGAGTCTGATGTTTCCATTCTTCAACAAGGATTTTATCAAGTTTCACATGGTGGAAGTGCTCTGACGACAGGTCGTGCCTTTTCAAATGGCGCAGCGGTATCCATTAGTGGTAAAACAGGTACTGCCGAAAGTTATGTTGAGGGAGGTCAAAAAGCTAACAATACCAATGCTGTGGCTTATGCACCATCAGATAATCCTCAAATCGCTGTGGCCGTTGTCTTTCCGCATAACACCAACCTTACAAATGGTGTCGGACCTTCCATTGCGCGCGACATTATCAACCTCTATAACCAACATCATCCAATGAATTAGAAAGGAATATATGCTTTATCCAACACCTATTGCCAAGCTAATTGACAGTTATTCGAAGTTACCGGGTATCGGGATTAAGACGGCTACCCGTCTGGCCTTCTATACTATTGGAATGTCTGATGACGATGTCAATGAATTTGCCAAAAATCTCCTTTCTGCTAAGAGAGAGCTAACCTATTGCTCCATCTGTGGTCGTTTGACTGATGACGATCCTTGCTCTATCTGTACCGATCCAAGTCGTGACCAGACAACGATTTTAGTCCTCGAGGATAGTCGCGATGTGGCGGCTATGGAGAATATCCAAGAATACCACGGACTCTATCATGTCTTACATGGTCTTATTTCTCCAATGAATGGCGTCAGTCCAGATGATATCAATCTCAAGAGCCTTATGACTCGTCTTATGGATAGTGAAGTTTCAGAAGTGATTGTAGCGACCAATGCTACAGCAGATGGTGAAGCGACATCCATGTATCTTTCACGTTTGCTCAAGCCAGCTGGTATCAAGGTTACGCGCCTGGCACGAGGTCTTGCTGTGGGGGCAGATATCGAGTATGCGGACGAAGTGACACTCTTACGAGCCATTGAAAATCGAACAGAGCTGTAAGTTTGGACAAATTAACAAACTCAATTCATTTATATAAAAAATCAAGGAGACCGATATTTTTTATCGTTCTCTTTTTAGATTTATTGAAGACCAGTATCAGGTTCAAGTTTCAAAAAAGAAGCAAATATGATATACTAAAGAACGAGTATTCTATTAGAATTAGGACAAGTAATATGAAACAAACGATTATTCTTTTATACGGTGGGCGTAGTGCAGAGCGTGAAGTCTCTGTTCTTTCAGCTGAAAGTGTCATGCGCGCGATCAACTACGATCGTTTCACAGTCAAGACTTTCTTCATCAGCCAGTCAGGTGACTTTATTAAAACGCAAGAATTTAGCCAGACTCCAGGTCAAGAGGATCGTCTTATGACCAATGAAACTATTGATTGGGATAAGCAAGTTGCACCAAGTGCTATATACGAAGAGGGAGCAGTGGTCTTTCCAGTCCTTCACGGTCCGATGGGAGAAGATGGCTCAGTTCAAGGCTTCCTCGAAGTTTTGAAAATGCCTTATGTTGGTTGTAATATCTTGTCATCAAGCCTTGCCATGGATAAAATCACCACTAAGCGTGTCTTAGAATCTGTCGGGATTGCCCAAGTTCCTTATGTGGCTATCGTTGAAGGCGATGATATGACTGCTAAAATTGCTGAAGTTGAAGAAAAATTGAATTATCCAGTTTTCACAAAACCATCTAACATGGGTTCTAGTGTCGGTATTTCTAAGTCTGAAAATCAAGAGGAACTTCGTCAAGCCTTGAAACTTGCCTTCCAATATGACAGCCGTGTCTTGGTAGAGCAAGGGGTAAATGCTCGTGAAATCGAGGTTGGTCTCTTGGGCAACTACGATGTCAAGAGTACGCTACCAGGAGAAGTAGTCAAGGATGTTGCCTTTTATGACTACGATGCCAAGTATATTGACAACAAGATTACCATGGATATCCCAGCTAAAATCAGTGATGATGTGGTAGCTGTCATGCGTCAGAATGCAGAAACTGCCTTCCGTGCCATTGGTGGTTTAGGTCTATCTCGTTGTGATTTCTTCTATACAGATAAGGGAGAGATTTTCCTAAACGAGCTCAATACCATGCCAGGTTTCACCCAGTGGTCTATGTACCCACTACTTTGGGACAATATGGGAATCAGCTACCCAGAACTAATCGAGCGCTTGGTTGACCTTGCCAAGGAAAGTTTTGACAAGCGCGAAGCGCATTTGCTATAAAATGAAAGAGAGGGTAGAAGCCAGAACCATCACTGCAAGGTGACTAGAGTTCTCGAGCTTCGACCCTTTTTAAAGGAGTAGAAATGAAATTAACAATCCATGAAGTGGCTCAAGTTGTCGGAGCTAAAAATAATGTCAGTCTTTTTGCAGATGCTCAGTTAGAAAAGGCTGAGTTTGACAGTCGTTTGATTGCGACAGGAGATTTATTTGTGCCCCTCAAAGGTGCGCGTGATGGCCATGACTTTATCGAAACAGCCTTTGAAAATGGTGCAGTAGTAACCTTGTCTGAGAAAAAGGTCGCAAATCATCCCTACATTCTAGTAGATGATGTTCTGACTGCCTTTCAGCAACTAGCAGCCTACTATCTTGAAAAAACAGCTGTTGATGTCTTTGCGGTTACGGGTTCAAATGGTAAAACAACGACCAAGGATATGTTAGCGCACTTGCTATCAACAACCTACAAGACCTACAAAACACAAGGTAACTACAATAATGAGATTGGTCTTCCTTACACAGTTCTCCATATGCCTGAAGAAACAGAAAAGTTGGTCTTGGAGATGGGACAGGATCACTTGGGAGATATTCATCTCTTGTCAGAATTGGCTCGTCCAAAAACAGCCATCGTGACCTTGGTTGGAGAAGCACATTTGGCCTTTTTCAAAGACCGTTCAGAGATTGCTAAAGGAAAAATGCAAATTGCAGACGGGATGGCATCGGGTTCTTTGCTTTTGGCACCGGCTGACTCTATTGTAGAGGACTACTTGCCAGCTGATAAAAAGGTGGTTCGTTTTGGGCAAGGAGCAGAGCTGGAAATCACAGACTTGATTGAGCGCAAGGACAGTCTGACCTTTAAGGCTAATTTCTTGGAACAAGCCCTCGATTTGCCAGTGACTGGTAAGTACAATGCCACTAATGCCATGATTGCGTCTTATGTTGCCCTACAAGAAGGAGTTTCAGAGGAGCAAATCCGTTTGGCCTTCCAAAATCTTGAATTGACGCGTAACCGTACCGAGTGGAAGAAAGCAGCTAATGGAGCAGATATTCTGTCTGACGTATACAATGCCAATCCAACTGCTATGAAGTTGATTTTAGAGACTTTTTCGGCTATTCCAGCCAACGAAGGTGGCAAAAAAATCGCTGTCTTGGCGGACATGAAGGAACTCGGTGACCAGTCTGTTCAGCTCCATAACCAGATGATTTTGAGCCTCTCACCAGATGTGCTTGATACCGTGATTTTCTACGGAGAAGACATTGCTGAATTGGCTCAACTGGCTAGTCAAATGTTCCCAATCGGCCACGTTTACTACTTCAAGAAAACAGAAGACCAAGATCAATTTGAAGACTTAGTTAAGCAGGTTAAAGAAAGCCTTGGAGCTAATGACCAAATCCTGCTCAAAGGCTCTAACTCTATGAATCTAGCCAAGTTGGTAGAAAGTTTAGAAAATGAAAACAAGTGATTTTGTCAAGTATCTTCAAAGAATGATTGCCCTTACAGATACTGGATTAACCTTTACAAAAGATCCTTTCGACCGTGAGCGCTACGAAGACTTGCGAGGCCTTTTATCTGAAATGTTGAATCAGGCATCAGACCTTGATGCAGAAGAAGTGGCAGAAGTCTTGAAGCCAACTTCCGCTTATGCAACTCCGTTAATGGACGTCCGTGCTTGGATTGTTGAGGATGAAAAGATTTGTCTGGTTAGGGGACAAGGAGAGAATGATTGGGCTTTGCCAGGTGGCTTTGGTGAGGTTGGTTATTCTCCAACAGAAAATATTCTCAAGGAAATTGAAGAAGAAACCGGTTTTGAAGCTAAAGTAGAAAGACTACTAGCTGTTTTTGATACAAATCGTTTCCAACTACAGAGCAAGCAATATGCAAAGTTTGTTTTTGAATGTAAGCTTCTTGATGGACAATTCCAAAAAAATCAAGAAATTGCTGACCTTCAATTTTTTGCCATTGACCAACTGCCAGCCTTATCTGAAAAACGCATTACCAAGGAGCAAATAGAGATTCTTTGGCAGGTTTATCAAGGTCAGAGGGAGCAATATCTTGATTAAGAAGATGATTATCGTATTTCTAAATTCATTTTTGACAAATAGCATGGTATAATAAAATGCAAGAAAATTTTGAATCATGAGGAATACTAGATGAATTTATGGGATATTTTCTTTACGACCCAAGCAACAGAACCACCCAAATTTGACCTTTTTTGGTATGTCAGTATATTTACACTCTTGGCTTTGACCTTTTATACAGCCTATCGTTATCGTGAAAAGAAGGCTTATCAACGATTTTTCCAAATCTTGCAAGCAGTTCAGTTAATCCTTCTTTATGGATGGTACGGGGTTAATCATATGCCATTGTCAGAAAGCTTACCCTTTTACCATTGCCGTATGGCTATGTTTGTGGTGCTTTTGCTTCCTGGTCAGTCCAAATATCGGCAGTATTTTGCATTACTAGGAACATTTGGGACATTAGCAGCCTTTGTTTATCCAGTGCCAGATCCTTATCCATTCCCGCATATTGCGATTTTATCCTTTATCTTTGGCCACTTAGCTCTCTTGGGGAACTCTCTAGTTTATCTATTGAGACAGTATAACGCGCGATTGCTGGATGTGAAGGGAATTTTTCTCATGACCTTTGCACTAAATGCCTTGATTTTTGTGGTCAATTTAGTAACAGGTGGAGATTACGGATTCTTGACAAAACCACCATTGGTTGGAGACCATGGCTTAGTAGCTAATTATTTAATCGTTTCCCTGGCCTTATCAGCAGCGATTACGTTAACAAAGAAAATCTTGGAACTATTTTTAGAACAAGAAGCAGAAAAAATGATTGCAAAGAAAGCTTAGAAATGAGCTTTCTTTTTTTCATAAATCTGATTTTTTATAACTTGTTTGGAAAATAAAAAAAGCTAAGGAACGAATGTGAAAAAATGGTAAGTAAATTTAGGAAAAACTAAGCACGATTGGATTTTTTGTGTTATAATATTCTGTGAATAGCTATGCCCTATTTTAGCTATATTGAATAGAAGTTTGAAACTTGGAAGAGAGAGGATGCGATGTAATGGCTAGAGATGGTTTTTTTACAGGCTTAGATATCGGAACTAATTCGATTAAAGTGTTGGTTGCCGAGCTTAGAAATGGTGAACTAAATGTAATTGGTGTAAGTAATGCCAAGAGTAAAGGTGTAAAGGATGGGATTATCGTTGATATTGAAGCGGCAGCAACTGCTATCAAGTCAGCTATTTCCCAAGCAGAAGAGAAGGCTGGCATTTCAATCAAATCTGTGAATGTTGGTTTGCCTGGAAATCTTTTGCAAGTAGAACCAACTCAAGGAATGATTCCAGTTACATCTGATACAAAAGAAATTACAGATCAAGATGTCGAGAATGTTGTCAAATCAGCCTTGACAAAGAGTATGACACCAGATCGTGAAGTCATTACTTTTATTCCAGAAGAATTTATCGTAGATGGTTTTCAAGGTATTCGTGATCCACGTGGCATGATGGGGGTTCGTCTTGAAATGCGTGGTTTGCTTTACACAGGTCCACGTACGATTCTTCACAATTTACGCAAGACAGTTGAGCGTTCAGGTGTTCAAGTTGAAAATATTATTATTTCGCCATTGGCTTTAGTTCGTTCAGTCTTGAACGAAGGTGAGCGTGAATTTGGAGCTACTGTAATTGATATGGGAGCAGGGCAAACAACTGTTGCTACAATCCGTAACCAAGAACTCCAGTTTACAAATATTCTTCAAGAAGGTGGAGATTATGTCACAAAAGATATCTCTAAAGTCTTGAAGACTTCACAAAAACTAGCTGAAGGATTGAAATTAAACTATGGTGAAGCCTATCCTTCGCTTGCAAGCAATGAAACCTTCCAAGTTGAAGTAATTGGTGAAGTAGAGCCTGTAGAAGTTACAGAAAGCTACCTAGCAGAGATTATTTCAGCTCGCATTAAGCACATTTTTGAACAAATCAAACAAGAGTTGGAAAGAAGACATTTGTTGGATCTTCCAGGTGGAATTGTTCTGATTGGTGGAAATGCTATTTTGCCAGGTATCGTAGAACTTGCACAGGAAGTCTTTGGTGTTGGTGTCAAACTTTACGTTCCAAATCAAGTTGGAATCCGTAACCCTGCCTTTGCTCATGTAATCAGCTTGTCTGAATTTGCTGGTCAATTGACTGAAGTGCATTTATTAGCACAACGAGCAGTCAAGGGTGAAGATACTTTGCGTCATCAACCAATTAATTTCGGTGGGATGATTCAACGTGTTACGCAGGTAGCACAACCTACCCCAATTCAACCAGTTCAAAATACTGAGGTAGAACCATCAGCTTCTACGAACGTAGTTGCTCCGAAAGAAGATAAAGTATCTTCTCAAAATAAACCAAAAATCGCAGATCGTTTCCGTGGCTTAATCGGAAGCATGTTTGATGAATAAAAGAGGAAAAATAAACTATGACATTTTCATTTGATACAGCAGCAGCTCAAGGTGCAGTTATTAAAGTAATCGGTGTTGGTGGAGGTGGCGGTAACGCCATTAACCGCATGGTTGACGAAGGTGTTGCAGGCGTAGAATTTATCGCAGCAAACACAGATGTACAAGCTTTGAGTAGTACAAAAGCTGAGACTGTAATTCAGTTAGGCCCTAAATTGACTCGTGGTTTGGGTGCTGGCGGTCGACCTGAAGTTGGTCAAAAGGCTGCTGAAGAAAGCGAAGAAGCCTTGACTCAAGCTATTACTGGAGCAGATATGGTCTTCATTACTGCAGGTATGGGAGGTGGCTCAGGTACTGGTGCAGCTCCTGTTATTGCCCGCATTGCTAAAGATTTAGGTGCTCTTACAGTTGGTGTTGTGACACGTCCTTTCGGTTTCGAAGGAAGTAAACGTGGTCAGTACGCTGTAGAAGGAATCAATCAGCTTCGCGAACATGTAGATACTTTATTGATTATTTCAAATAACAACTTGCTTGAAATTGTTGATAAGAAAACTCCACTTCTTGAAGCTCTTAGCGAAGCAGATAACGTACTTCGCCAAGGTGTTCAAGGGATTACGGACTTGATCACAAATCCTGGTTTGATTAACCTTGACTTTGCCGATGTGAAAACAGTTATGGCAAATAAAGGAAACGCCCTAATGGGTATCGGTATCGGTAGTGGTGAAGAACGTGTGGTAGAAGCAGCTCGTAAGGCAATCTACTCACCACTTCTTGAAACAACTATTGACGGTGCCGAGGATGTCATCGTCAACGTTACTGGTGGACTTGACTTGACTTTGATTGAGGCAGAAGAAGCTTCAGAGATCGTCAACCAAGCAGCTGGCCAAGGAGTGAACATCTGGCTCGGAACATCTATCGATGAAAACATGAAAGATGAAATCCGTGTTACAGTTGTAGCGACTGGTGTTCGTCAAGATCGTGTTGAAAAAGTTGTGGGCCATGCACCAAGACAAGCTGTTCGTCATGAACAAGCAAGTCCTAGTCATGCACATAATCATAATCGTCAGTTTGATATGGCTGAAACTGCAGAAATTCCAAGTCCAGCACCTCGTCGCACAGAAACTTCTCAAACTTCAGCATTTGGTGATTGGGACTTGCGTCGTGAGACAATTGTTCGTCCGACTGATTCAGTTGTATCACCAGTTGAACGTTTCGAAGCACCATCTTTACACGATGAGGATGAATTAGACACTCCTCCATTTTTCAAAAATCGTTAAGTAAATGAATTTGAAAGAAAATACAGAACGTGTTTTTCAACAAATAAAAGATGCAAGTCAGCACTCAGGAAGAGAAGCCAATTCTGTTTCAGTTGTTGCTGTTACAAAATATGTAGACGTACCGACAGCGGAGGCTTTGCTTCCGCTAGGTGTGCATCATATTGGTGAAAATCGTGTGGATAAATTTCTTGAGAAATATGAAGCTTTAAAAGATAGAAATATTACCTGGCATTTGATTGGAACCTTGCAAAGACGCAAGGTCAAAGATGTCATTCAGTATGTTGATTATTTCCACGCTTTGGATTCATTAAAGCTAGCAGAGGAAATTCAAAAAAGAAGTGACCGAGTTGTTAAGTGTTTCTTACAAGTAAATATCTCAAGGGAAGAGAGCAAACATGGTTTTTCAAGGGAAGAACTATTGGAGCTCTTACCAGAATTGGCCACCTTAGATAAAATTGAATATGTCGGCTTGATGACCATGGCTCCTTTTGAAGCTAGTAGTGATGAGTTGAAAGAAATTTTTAAAGCTACGCAGGATTTGCAACTAGAAATTAGAGAAAAACAAATTCCCAATATGCCAATGATGGACTTGAGTATGGGTATGAGTCGTGACTACAAGGAAGCGATTGAATTTGGCTCAACATTTGTCAGAATTGGTACAGCATTTTTTAAATAGGAAAGAAATATGTCTTTAAAAGATAGATTTGATAAATTTATAGATTATTTTACAGAAGATGGAGAAGATGTTGGTACTGCATATCAGCCTAAAGCTGAAGAGCCGATTGTGACTCCAGTCCCTTCTGTTCAAGAATTGCCTCAACAAGCTGGTAGCACGCCATCTAAAGATAAAAACATCACTCGTCTTCATGCCCGTCAACAAGAGTTGGCTATGCAAAGTCAACGTTCTACTGATAAGGTGACAATTGATGTTCGTTATCCACGTAAATACGAAGATGCCACAGATATTGTTGATTTATTAGCTGGTAACGAAAGTATTTTGATTGATTTTCAATATATGACAGAAGTTCAAGCTCGTCGTTGTTTGGACTATCTGGATGGGGCGCGTCACGTTTTAGCTGGTAACATGAAAAAGGTAGCATCTACTATGTACCTGCTGACACCAGTTGATGTTGTCGTCAATATTGAAGACATCAAAATTCCAGATGAATCACAAAATGGTGAATTTGGCTTTGATATGAAACGCACGAGAGTGAGATAATGATCTTTCTCATTCGTTTTGTTCAAAATGCAGTGGATATCTATTCACTGATTCTAATCGTGTTTGCTCTGATGTCTTGGTTTCCCAATGCTTATGAATCACGTCTTGGACGCTTGATTATTAGTTTAGTGAAACCGATAATAGCTCCCTTGCAACGTTTACCCCTCCAGATTGCAGGTCTTGACTTGTCTGTCTGGATTGCGGTATTACTAGTTCACTTCCTAGGGGAACAGTTGATTCGACTTTTAGTGATTTTTCTATGAACAAGATGATTTATCAACACTTTTCTAAGAATGATTCGTCTTTTATTGATAAGGGAGTAGAATGGATAAAAAGGGTAGAAGATTCTTATTCTCCTTTTTTAACACCCTTTATAAATCCCCATCAAGAAAAGATTTTAAAAGTGCTAGCATCAACCAACGGCATCTCCCACATGAGCAGTCGGCAGTTTCTTGAAACCGAATATGTACGGGTTCTCCTGTATCCTGATTATTTTGAGCCAGAATTCACTGATTTTGGACTATCCTTGCAAGAAATTGTCTATCCTAATAAGTTTGAAAGCTTAACGCATGCAAAAATATTAGGAACTGTTTTAAATCAGCTGGGAATTGATAGGAAGCTATTTGGCGATATCTTAGTCAACGAAGAGAGAGCACAGATTATCATTAATCGACAGTTTATGCTCCTTTTTCAAGATGGTATTACGAAAATTGCTCGTCTACCGGTTCGTCTAGAAGAACGGAATTTTACTGAGAAAATTGCTACAGTAGAAGATTATCAAGAATTAGATATTTGTATTGCTAGTTCTAGATTAGATGTTTTTCTAGCAGGTGTCTTCAAGCTGTCTAGAAATCAGGCAAGTCAGTTAATTGAAAAACAGGCAGTCCAAGTGAATTACCATTTAGTTGAAAAATCAGATTATGTAGTTCAAGTTGGTGATTTGATTAGTGTAAGGAAATTTGGTCGATTGAAACTCGTTAGGGATAATGGGCAAACAAAAAAAGATAAAAAGAAATTAACGGTCCAATTGTTATTAAGTAAGTGAGGAAAATTATGCCAATTACATCGTTAGAAATCAAAGATAAAACCTTTAGCACACGCTTTAGAGGATTTGATCAAGAAGAAGTAGATGAATTTTTAGATATTGTAGTCCGTGATTATGAAGATTTGGTTCGCTCTAATCATGATAAGGATTTACATATTAAGAGTTTGGAAGAGCGTTTGTCTTACTTTGATGAGATGAAAGATTCATTGAGCCAGTCTGTATTGATTGCACAAGATACAGCTGAGCGAGTAAAACAAGCCGCAACTGAACGTTCAAACAATATCATTCACCAAGCAGAGCAAGATGCCCAACGTTTGTTGGAAGAAGCTAAGTACAAGGCAAATGAAATTCTTCGTCAAGCAACGGATAACGCTAAGAAGGTTGCTGTGGAAACAGAAGAATTGAAGAACAAGAGCCGTGTCTTCCACCAACGTCTCAAATCTACAATTGAGAGCCAGTTAGCAATTGTTGAATCTTCAGATTGGGAAGATATTCTTCGTCCAACAGCGACTTATCTTCAAACAAGTGATGAGGCTTTCAAAGAAGTAGTAAGTGAAGTCTTAGGTGACTCTGTCTTACAACAACATCAAGAGGAAGAACCAATCGATATTACTCGTCAGTTTTCTCCCGAGGAAATGGCAGAGTTGCAAGCGCGTATCGAAGCGGCTAATAAGGAACTTGCGGAAGCCGAAGCAAGAGCTGAACAAGAACAAGTGGTTTCACCAGCTCCGGTTGTTGAAGAAAGTCCAGCTCATCCAGTTGGTCCAATGTATGAAGAGCCAGAGGTAGCTCCAAGCAATTACTCAGGGCCAACACCAGCTACTGAAGCTGTAAACTCAGAACCAGGTTTTGCGGCACCGCAAGAATCTGTTACAATTTTATAAGAAATGATCTGAGAACAATATCTTATCCTTATATTTCCAGCGAGCAGGAGATGGTGTGAGTCCTGCATTCCCTAATGATAAGATTATCCTCTCAAACAATCAAGTCTGAATGAAGTAAGATTTGACGTTCCCCACGTTACGGGATAAGAGGGAGAAAGACCAGATCTTTTTCCGAATAAAGGTGGTACCACGATTTTCGTCCTTTTTGGAAGTCGTGGTTTTTAATTTGTTATTATTTATAAAGGAGATACCATGAAACTCAAAGATACCCTTAACCTTGGGAAAACAGCTTTCCCAATGCGTGCAGGCCTTCCTACCAAAGAGCCAGTTTGGCAAAAGGAATGGGAAGATGCAAAACTTTATCAACGTCGTCAAGAATTGAACCAAGGAAAACCTCATTTCACCTTGCATGATGGACCTCCATATGCGAACGGAAATATCCACGTTGGACACGCAATGAACAAGATTTCAAAAGATATCATTGTTCGTTCAAAATCTATGTCAGGATTTTATGCACCATATATTCCAGGTTGGGATACACATGGTCTGCCAATCGAGCAAGTTTTGGCAAAACAAGGTGTCAAACGTAAAGAAATGGACTTGGTTGAGTACTTGAAACTTTGTCGTGAATACGCTCTTTCTCAAGTAGATAAACAACGTGAAGACTTCAAACGTTTGGGGGTTTCTGGTGACTGGGAAAATCCATATGTGACCTTGACTCCTGACTATGAAGCAGCCCAAATCCGTGTCTTCGGTGAGATGGCTAACAAGGGCTATATCTACCGTGGTGCCAAACCAGTTTACTGGTCTTGGTCATCTGAGTCAGCCCTTGCGGAAGCAGAGATTGAATACCATGATTTGGTTTCAACTTCCCTTTACTATGCCAACAAGGTAAAAGATGGCAAAGGCGTTCTAGATACAGATACTTACATCGTTGTTTGGACAACTACTCCATTTACTATTACAGCTTCGCGTGGTTTGACTGTCGGAGCAGATATTGATTACGTTTTGGTTCAACCTGCTGGCGAAGCTCGCAAGTTTGTCGTAGCTGCAGAATTGTTGAATATCTTGTCTGAGAAGTTTGGTTGGGCTGATGTTCAAGTGTTGGCAACTTACCGTGGTCAAGAATTGAACCACATTGTAACAGAACACCCATGGGATACGGCTGTAGATGAGTTGGTGATCCTTGGTGACCACGTTACGACTGACTCTGGTACAGGTATTGTCCATACAGCCCCTGGTTTTGGTGAGGATGACTACAATGTCGGTATTGCTAATGGTCTTGAAGTCGCAGTCACTGTTGATGAACGCGGTATCATGATGGCTAATGCTGGTCCTGAGTTTGAAGGTCAGTTCTACGACAAGGTTGTACCAACTGTTATTGAAAAACTTGGTAACCTCCTTCTTGCCCAAGAAGAAATCTCTCACTCATACCCATTTGACTGGCGTACGAAAAAACCAATCATCTGGCGTGCAGTTCCACAGTGGTTTGCCTCAGTATCTAAATTCCGCCAAGAAATCTTGGATGAAATTGAAAAAGTGAAATTCCATTCAGAATGGGGTAAAGTCCGTCTTTACAACATGATCCGTGACCGTGGTGACTGGGTTATTTCTCGTCAACGTGCATGGGGGGTTCCGCTTCCAATCTTCTACGCTGAAGATGGTACAGCTATCATGACAGCTGAAACGATTGAACACGTAGCTCAACTCTTTGAGGAACACGGATCTATTATCTGGTGGGAACGTGATGCCAAAGACCTATTACCAGAAGGATTTACGCATCCAGGTTCACCAAATGGCGAATTCAAGAAAGAAACAGATATCATGGACGTTTGGTTTGACTCAGGTTCATCATGGAATGGAGTGGTAGTAAACCGTCCTGAGTTGACTTACCCAGCAGACCTTTACCTAGAAGGTTCTGACCAATACCGTGGTTGGTTCAACTCATCACTCATCACATCTGTTGCTAACCATGGTGTAGCACCTTACAAACAAATTCTGTCACAAGGATTTGCCCTTGACGGTAAAGGTGAGAAGATGTCTAAATCTCTTGGAAATACTATTGCTCCAAGCGATGTTGAAAAACAATTTGGTGCGGAAATCTTGCGTCTCTGGGTAACAAGTGTTGACTCAAGTAACGACGTACGTATCTCTATGGATATCTTGAGCCAAGTTTCTGAAACTTACCGTAAGATTCGTAACACTCTTCGTTTCTTGATTGCCAATACATCTGACTTTAACCCAGCTCAAGATGCAGTAGCTTACGATGAGCTTCGTTCAGTTGATAAGTACATGACTATTCGCTTTAATCAGCTTGTTAAGACCATTCGTGATGCTTACGCAAACTTTGAATTCTTGACAATCTACAAGGCCTTGGTGAACTTTATCAACGTTGACTTGTCAGCCTTCTACCTTGATTTTGCCAAAGATGTTGTTTACATCGAAGGGGCCAAATCACTCGAACGCCGTCAAATGCAGACTGTTTTCTATGATATTCTTGTGAAAATTACCAAACTCTTGACACCAATCCTTCCTCACACTGCGGAAGAAATCTGGTCATACCTTGAGTTTGAAGCAGAAGATTTTGTTCAATTGTCAGAATTACCAGAAGCAGAAACTTTTGCTAACCAAGAAGAAATCTTGGATACCTGGGCAGCCTTCATGGATTTCCGTGGACAAGCTCAAAAAGCCTTGGAAGAAGCTCGTAATGCCAAAGTAATCGGTAAATCACTTGAAGCACACTTGACAGTTTATCCAAACGAAGTTGTGAAAACTCTACTCGAAGCAGTAAACAGCAATGTAGCTCAACTTTTGATTGTGTCAGAATTGACCATCGCAGAAGGACCTGCTCCAGAAACTGCTGTTAGCTTCGAAGATGTAGCCTTTACAGTTGAACGCGCTGCAGGTGAAGTATGTGACCGTTGCCGTCGTATCGACCCAACAACAGCAGAACGCAGCTACCATGCAGTCATCTGTGACCACTGTGCAAGCATCGTAGAAGAAAACTTTGCAGACGCAGTCGCAGAAGGATTTGAAGAGAAATAAGGTTGAAAAATCTAGAGAAAACTCAATTTTAGAAGAAAAGACAACTAATTTTATAGTCTATTAAACGCATTGTATCAAGTTTTTAAACACGTGATACGATGCGTTTTTATCATGTTAAAACCTTTTTGTCCTGCTATGATTTCAATCAAATCTACATCGTTGTATATTGTGGAAATTCAAAAAGCCCATGAATCATCTGAAAAGCAGATTTCATGAGATTTTATTGTAATTTTAAATATATTCATTAATCAAGTGTTTAAGATTTGATAGGAGATGCTCCAAAGTTAGGACTGTTTTCTGATGGTGATCTAGTTGGTAGAGATTTTGAAAGTAGTCTTGAATATCGTTTTCAAAATTTTGAGGTAGATGAGAGCAATTGTTTTTTGCGTACTGGAGCATGCGTTTTTCTCCTGGATGGAGTTGCTCATTGAAGGCAAAGAGCAAATCGAAATAAGAAGCGAAAAACTCGCTACTGCGGTGATTGATGCTGAGTAAGTCTTGGCGATTGAGAGCTTTTTTGATTTGTCTTGAAAAAGCTGGCATAGCTTGGTCGAGAAGCAGGAATTGCTTGTTGATGATATTCTTTTTCAGCTCAGCTGGATAAGGAAGATTGTACTTTTTCTGGAGGGCAGCATAGTGACCATCTCGATCGTAGAGAATCTTGCTGTTGAGTAGATTGTACCACATACAAGTAGTGTAAGAATTCTGGGCTTGGTGCTCTAAAACTACGACTTGTAAATCTTTGTCAAATTCGTCTAGAGAGCGGTAAATCAGCTCAATCTCTATGCCATTATTGAGAACACAATCATCCTCCAATTCCCAAAATTGATTGCCGATTTCCATATAGGAGCAGTATTTACTGAGGATTTCTTCTCTGATGTCTGGCGAGAGGGGAGCACTGAGGTAGACATATACATCATAGTCAGAGTCTTTGTCAAAATCTTGTCCGGCCCGTGAACCTCCTAGAGCTAGAGCCTCTACTTGCTCCAGTTGAGCCAATTCTTTAAAGAGATGTTGTGGCATAATGTTAACCTTTTTTATTTTTTGACATCATTCTAACAAAAAGCAAGGAGATTAGCAAGAGTGAAATGGAAATTTCTTTTCACATATTTGCTTATATTTGTTTAAAGTAATCCCACTGCCAAACAGTCGGTTCCTTTTTGGTTTTGACTAGCTTTTTGGTGAAAAATTGTGTAAAATAGAATAGATAAACGAGGGGAAACCTCGGAAAATTTAAAGGAGAATCCATCTAATGGTAAAATTGGTTTTTGCTCGCCACGGTGAGTCTGAATGGAACAAAGCTAACCTTTTCACTGGTTGGGCTGATGTTGATTTGTCTGAAAAAGGTACACAACAAGCGATTGACGCTGGTAAATTGATCAAAGAAGCTGGTATCGAATTTGACCAAGCATACACTTCAGTATTGAAACGTGCTATCAAAACAACTAACTTGGCTCTTGAAGCTTCTGACCAATTGTGGGTTCCAGTTGAAAAATCATGGCGCTTGAACGAACGTCACTACGGTGGTTTGACTGGTAAAAACAAAGCTGAAGCAGCTGAACAATTTGGTGATGAACAAGTTCACATCTGGCGTCGTTCATACGATGTATTGCCTCCAAACATGGACCGTGATGATGAGCATTCAGCTCACACTGACCGTCGTTACGCTTCACTTGATGATTCAGTTATTCCAGATGCAGAAAACTTGAAAGTGACTTTGGAACGTGCCCTTCCTTTCTGGGAAGATAAAATCGCTCCAGCTCTTAAAGATGGTAAAAACGTATTCGTAGGAGCTCACGGTAACTCAATCCGTGCCCTTGTAAAACACATCAAAGGTTTGTCAGATGACGAAATCATGGACGTGGAAATCCCTAACTTCCCACCATTGGTATTCGAATTTGACGAAAAATTGAACGTCGTTTCTGAATACTACCTTGGAAAATAAAAAATTGTAAGCCTAGGATTGATTTCTAGGCTTTTTATGTTAGTATGGTAGTATGATAAGGAATAAAAAACAAGATTATGTATTGGCCTACAAGCAACCAGCGTCAACAACATATAAGAGTTGGGAAGAAGAGGCCTTACCAATAGGCAATGGTTCTTTAGGGGCAAAAGTATTTGGTCTTATTGGTGCTGAGCGGATTCAATTCAATGAAAAAAGTCTCTGGTCTGGAGGTCCACTTCCTGATAGTTCAGATTATCAGGGTGGAAATCTTCAGGATCAGTATGGTTTTTTAGCTGAGATTCGCCAGGCTTTGGAAAAGAGAGATTACAATCGTGCTAAGGAACTGGCTGAACAGCACCTGGTCGGGCCCAAAACGAGTCAATATGGGACCTATCTGTCCTTTGGGGATATTCATATTGAGTTTAGTAATCAAGGCAAGACTTTGTCTCAGGTGACGGATTACCAGAGACAGCTGAATATTAGTAAGGCACTTGCGACGACTTCTTATGTTTATAAGGGAACGAAATTTGAACGTGAAGCCTTTGCGAGTTTTCCAGATGATCTCTTGGTTAAGCGCTTTACTAAGGAAGGGTTGGAAACTCTAGATTTTACTATAGAACTATCCTTGACCCGTGATTTGGCTTCTGATGGAAAGTATGAGCAGGAAAAATCTGATTACAAGGAGTGCCAGCTGGATATCACTGCTTCTCATATTTTGATGAAGGGGAGGGTTAAGGACAATGGCCTGCAGTTTGCTAGCTGTTTAGCTTGGCAAACAGATGGGGATATTAGAGTTTGGGGAGATAAGGTTCAGATATCAGGAGCCAGTTATGCCAATCTTTTCTTGGCTGCTAAGACAGACTTTGCCCAAAATCCTGCTAGCAATTATCGCAAGAAAATAGATTTAGAGAAACAGGTTAAGGACTTGGTGGAGATAGCTAAAGAAAAGGGCCATGCCAAATTGAAATCAAGGCATATTCAGGATTACCAAGCCTTATTCCAACGTGTTCAATTGGATTTGGGAGCTGATGTTGATGCATCCACTACAGATAAGTTGCTAAGAAATTATAAGCCACAAGAGGGGCAGGCTTTGGAGGAGCTGTTCTTCCAGTATGGACGGTACTTATTGATTAGTTCTTCTAGAGATTGCCCAGATGCCCTACCAGCTAACCTACAGGGAGTATGGAATGGGGTCGATAATCCTCCTTGGAATTCGGACTATCACTTAAATATCAATCTGCAGATGAATTATTGGCCAGCCTATGTGACTAACCTCTTAGAAACGATCTTTCCGGCCATCAACTATATAGATGATTTGCGTGTCTATGGTCGCCTAGCAGCTGCAAGGTATGCAGGAATTGTCTCTCGGGAAGGAGAGGAGAATGGTTGGTTGGTCCATACCCAAGCGACCCCTTTTGGCTGGACGGCACCTGGTTGGGATTACTATTGGGGTTGGTCACCAGCTGCCAATGCATGGATGATGCAAACTGTTTATGAAGCCTATTCATTTTATAGGGACCAAGACTATCTTAGGGAGAAAATTTATCCCATGTTGAGGGAAACGGTTCGTTTTTGGAATGATTTTTTACATGAGGATAGGCAGGCGCAGCGTTGGGTGTCTTCTCCGTCTTATTCCCCAGAACATGGCCCGATTTCGATTGGCAATACCTATGACCAATCTCTGATTTGGCAGTTATTTCATGATTTTATTCAGGCTGCTCAGGAATTGGGACTGGATGAGGCTTTGTTGACTGAGGTCGAGGAGAAGTTTGACTTGCTTAATCCTCTTCAAATCACTCAATCTGGTCGAATCAGGGAGTGGTATGAGGAGGAAGAGCAACATTTTCAAAATGAAAAAGTGGAGGCCCAGCATCGGCATGCTTCTCATTTAGTGGGACTCTATCCTGGCAATCTCTTTAGCTACAAGGAACAAGAGTATCTTGAAGCCGCGCGTGCTAGTCTCAATGATCGTGGAGATGGCGGCACAGGCTGGTCCAAGGCTAATAAGATCAATCTTTGGGCGCGTCTAGGAGATGGCAATCGAGCCTATAAATTATTAGCAGAGCAGTTAAAGTCATCTACCTTGCCAAATCTTTGGTGTAGCCACCCTCCTTTTCAGATAGATGGTAATTTTGGTGCTAGCAGTGGAATGGCAGAAATGTTACTCCAGTCTCATACAGCTTATCTGGTACCTCTAGCCGCCCTACCCGATGCATGGTCAACAGGTTCCGTTTCAGGCTTAATGGCACGTGGACATTTTGAAGTTAGCATGAGGTGGGCGGATAAAAAACTCTTACAGTTGACCATTTTATCAAGAAGTGGGGGAGATTTGCGAGTCTCTTATCCAGATATTGAAAAAAGTGTGATTGAAGTGAATCAAGAAAAAATAAAAGCGAAATGCATGGGGAAAGATTATATTTCAGTGGCGACAGCAGAAGGTGATTTTGTTCAATTTTATTTTTAAGAAGGTGATAGAAGGCAGTAATTTGATACTGCCTTTTAATAAGGATTTAAGAATGTAAGCAGTTTCCAACTAGTTGAAAAAGCGTTATAATGGTAGTAGGAAGTAATTTGTTTGAGAGAGGGTGGGTCTGATGGCTTATATTGAGATGAAACACTGTTACAAGCGTTATCAGGTTGGGGACACGGAGATTGTGGCCAATCGCGATGTGAATTTTGAGATTGAAAAGGGTGAATTGGTGATTATTCTAGGTGCATCTGGTGCAGGCAAGTCAACGGTTCTTAACCTTCTTGGGGGAATGGATACCAATGATGAGGGGGAAATCTGGATTGATGGTGCCAATATTGCAGACTATAGTTCGCACCAGAGAACCAATTACCGTCGCAATGATGTAGGCTTTGTTTTTCAGTTTTATAATCTAGTTTCCAATCTAACCGCTAAGGAAAATGTGGAGTTGGCTTCAGAAATCGTGACAGATGCCTTGAATCCTGGACAGGTCTTGACAGATGTAGGTCTGGCTCATCGTCTCAATAACTTTCCAGCCCAGCTTTCTGGAGGGGAGCAACAGCGAGTCTCCATTGCACGCGCGGTAGCTAAAAATCCTAAAATTCTCCTTTGTGACGAACCGACAGGCGCCTTGGATTATCAGACGGGCAAGCAGGTTTTGAAAATTCTGCAAGATATGTCTCGTCAAAAGGGAGCGACGGTAATCATCGTGACTCACAATGGAGCTTTGGCGCCCATTGCTGATCGCGTGATTCATATGCACGATGCCAGTGTCAAGGATGTGGTGAGGAACCAGTATCCTCAGGATATCGACAGTTTGGAGTACTAGCATGATCAAGCGAAAAACCTATTGGAAGGACTTAATTCAGTCCTTTACAGGCTCCAAGGGACGCTTTTTATCTATCTTGACATTGATGATGCTGGGTTCTTTAGCCCTAGTAGGCCTCAAAGTGACTAGCCCCAACATGGAGGCGACAGCTAATGCTTATTTAACAACTGCTCAAACCTTGGATTTGGCAGTTATGTCTAATTATGGTTTGGATCAAGCAGATCAAGAAGAACTAGAACAGATAGAGGGCGCAGAGATTGAGTTTGGATATTTGACAGATGTGACTATGGAAAATGGGCAGGATGCCATTCGACTGTACTCCAAACCAGAGCGAATTTCAACCTTTCAGCTAAGAGAGGGACGACTTCCTCAGTCAGACAAGGAAATCGCTTTGGCCACTCATTTGCAAGGCCAATACAGCATGGGACAGGAGATTAGTTTTAAAGAAAAAGAAGAGGGTCATTCCTCTTTAAAAGACCATACTTATACCATTACTGGTTTTGTGGATTCAGCTGAAATCCTCTCCCAGCGAGATATGGGCTACGTAGCAAGTGGAAGTGGGACTCTGACAGCCTATGGGGTGATTTTACCTAGTCAGTTTGATCAGAAAGTCTACAATATAGCTCGTTTGAAATATCAAGATTTAGCAGGCTTTAATGCTTTTTCAGAAGCTTATGAAGAGAAATCCAAGCAACATCAGGAAAATCTTGAACAAGCTCTATCAGATAATGGAAAGGCACGTCTGCAACTCTTGAAAAAAGAAGGCCAAGAGTCTCTCGATAAGGGGCAAGAGACCCTTGATAAGGCTCAGGCTAATTTGCAGGAAGGCAAGAGTCGTTTAGCAACTGCTCAAGCTCGTTTACAGGCTCAGGAAAGTCAACTAGCCTTGCTACCTCAAGTTCAGAGAGAGCAGGCTAGTGCTCAACTTACCCAAGCTAAGCAGGAATTGAGCAAGGAAGAGGATAAACTAAAGCAGGCTGAACAAAATTTAGCCCAAGAAAAGGAAAAATTAGAAAAACATCAGCAAGTCTTGGATGATTTGGCGGAGCCCAAGTATCAAGTCTATAATCGGCAAACCATACCAGGTGGACAGGGCTATCTCATGTATAGCAATGCTTCAGCCAGTATTCGGGCAGTGGGCAATATCTTTCCTGTAGTGCTTTATGCCGTAGCAGCTATGGTGACCTTTACAACCATGACTCGCTTTGTGGATGAAGAGAGAACACATGCAGGGATTTTTAAGGCCTTGGGCTATCGTAGCAAGGATATTATTGCCAAATTTCTCCTCTATGGTCTAGTAGCTGGGACTGTCGGAACAGCTCTAGGTAGTATCCTTGGACATTATTTACTAGCCGGTGTGATTTCAAGTGTCATTACAAAAGGCATGGTGGTGGGAGAAACCCAGATTCAGTTCTATTGGACCTATAGCTTACTGGCTCTTGTCTTGAGTTGGTTGGCGAGTGTGTTACCAGCCTACTTGGTAGCTCGTAGGGAACTTCATGATGAAGCAGCCCAGCTTTTACTGCCTAAACCTCCTGTTAAAGGAGCTAAAATCTTACTGGAGCGCATCGGTTTTATTTGGCGTCGTCTCAGTTTTACTCATAAGGTAACAGCTCGCAATATCTTCCGTTATAAGCAGCGGATGTTGATGACGATCTTTGGTGTGGCTGGTTCTGTAGCCCTGCTCTTTGCAGGTTTGGGAATCCAATCCTCTGTAGCAGGAGTTCCGTCTAGACAGTTTCAACAAATCCAACAGTATCAGATGATTGTCTCTGAAAATCCTAGTGCGACCAATCAGGACAAGGCAAATCTAGAAGAAGTGTTGAAAGGGCAGGACATTAAAGCCTACCAGAAAATCTATTCTAAAACGCTAGATAAGGATTTCAAAGGTAAGGCTGGTCTTCAGACAATTACCCTTATGATGACAGAGAAGGAGGATTTGACTCCATTTATCCATTTGCAAAATCATCAGCAGGAGCTGACATTAAAAGATGGCGTCGTTATTACAGCTAAACTCGCCCAGCTGTCAGGTGTCAAGGTTGGACAGACCCTAGAAATTGAAGGTAAGAAGCTAAAGGTCGCTGCCATTGCTGAGAACTACGTTGGTCACTTTATTTATATGAGTCAGGCTAGCTATGTGCAAATTTACGGCCAGCTACCCCAAGCCAACACTTATCTGGTTAGTCTAAGGGATACCAGTGCTCCTAGTATCGAAAGACAGGCCGGCTTACTTATGAATCAAGCTGCGGTGTCCAGCGTTGTCCAAAATGCTTCAGCCATTCGGCTCTTTGACTCCGTCGCTAGCTCACTCAATCAGACCATGACTATCTTGGTCATCGTGTCAGTTCTATTAGCTATCGTTATCCTCTACAATTTGACCAATATCAATGTGGCTGAGAGAATCCGTGAACTCTCCACTATCAAGGTGCTCGGTTTTCATAATAATGAAGTCACCCTCTACATTTATCGTGAGACGATTGTGCTGTCCCTTGTGGGAATCGTACTTGGTTTGGTATCTGGTTTCTATTTACATCAATTTTTGATTCAAATGATTTCGCCTGCGACTATTCTCTTTTATCCGCAGGTAGGCTGGGAAGTCTATGTGATTCCAGTGGCAGCAGTAAGCATCATTTTGACCGTACTTGGTTTCTTTGTCAATCATCATCTGAGAAAAGTTGATATGTTAGAAGCCTTGAAATCTGTAGAGTAAGGTAGTTGTTTTTATCTGATTGAACTTATATTTACTCGTAAACAAAAATCCTCCGTTTCAAAGAGTAGGGAACTCTTTGTGACAGAGGATTTTTTCTATAGGGCTTTAGCAGCTGCAATTGCGGCTTCGAAGTTTGGTTCAGAGTTGATATTGTCCACGTATTCAACGTAGCGAATAGTATTGTCAGTATCGAGGACAAAGACTGCGCGTGCCAATAGGTGCCACTCATTGATTAAGAGGGCATAATCACGTCCAAAGGATTGGTCGAAATAGTCTGAAAGCATGATGGCATTTTCAATACCTTCAGCACCACACCAACGTTTTTGAGCAAAAGGGAGGTCCATTGAAACAGTCAAGACAACCGTATTATCCAGTCCAGCCAGTTCTTCATTAAAACGACGTGTTTGAGTTGAGCAGATACCTGTATCGATAGAAGGCACGACACTCAAGACTTTTTTCTTGCCATCAAAATCAGCCAGAGATTTTTTAGAAAGGTCTGTTGTAGTGAGAGAAAAATCAAGTGCCTTGTCGCCGACTTGTAGTTGTTTACCTGTAAAGTTCACAGGATTTCCGAGAAAAGTTACCATAAGATACTCCAATCTTTTTTCTTCCATTTTAGCTGAAACAGTCGGAATTTTCCAATGATTTGACCGGAAATATGGGCATAGAAAAAACGCCAGCTCATGAGAGAATGACGTTTTTCAGATTTTTTATCTATTTGATATTTCTCGAAGGTAGTGCGGACGGGAGCAACTTCCTTCGGAATTTCATCCCTAATTTTTGAGCCTTAGGTCTCAAAAATTCCGTCCTAGATAAGATCAAAGTTCTTATCTAGGATACCACTACAGTGAGAAATATCTGGTAAAAACTCACTTCGTTCGTACTGATTTAAGAAATCTTTATTCTTATAAATGCTTTTTTTAGCTAGAGATAGAACTAACAAAGCTAATATTAGAAGTAATGTAAAGAGAGACAAGAACCTAGTAATAGATAAACTAACATCTAGATTATTTTGCCAATCCTTCAGCAATCTTGTCAAGATTGTATTTCATCATGTTGTAGTAGCTGTCACCTTCTTTACCTTGTTCTGCGATAGAGTCAGTAAAGATTTGTGCGTAGATTGGGATGTTTGTGTCTTGTGAAACAGTCTTCATTGGACGGTCATCCACACTTGATTCTACAAAGAGGGAAGGAGTTTTTGTTTGGCGAAGTTTTTCAACCAAGGTCTTGATTTGGTCAGGTGTTCCTTCTTCTTCAGTGTTGATTTCCCAGATATAGGCACTTGGGACACCGTAAGCTTTAGAGAAGTATTTGAAGCATCCTTCGCTGGTTACAATGAGTTTTTTCTCAGCAGGGATGTTGTTAAATTTCTCCTTAGCTTCCTTGTCAAGTTTGTCTAGCTTATCAGTATATTCTTTGAGATTTTTTTCGTAGAATTCCTTGTTGCTAGGGTCTTTAGCGCTCAATTGTTTTGCGATATTCTTAGCAAAAATCATCCCATTTTCAAGGTTGAGCCAAGCGTGTGGGTCTTCTTTGCCTTTTTCGTTTTGGCCTTCAAGGTAGATAACATCAACGCCTTCGCTGACTGCAAAGTAGTCTTTGTTTTCAGTTTTCTTGGCATTTTCTACCAATTTTGTAAACCAAGCATTGCCACCTGTTTCAAGGTTGATCCCGTTATAGAAAATCAAATCAGCTTGAGATGTTTTCTTAACGTCTTCAGGAAGTGGTTCGTATTCGTGTGGGTCTTGACCAACAGGAACGATACTGTGAAGATCAATCTTGTCACCAGCAATATTTTTAGTAATATCAGCGATGATTGAGTTTGTAGCAACAACTTTTAGTTTTTGACCAGAAGCTGCATCTTTTTTTCCGCTAGCACATGCTACGAGAACAATGGCGGAAAGAAAAAGAACCAACAATGTACCTAATTTTTTCATTAGATCCTCCAATTTATTGGGGCTTTACCCCTTATTTTAACAAATGTTTATTTTTCAGTTTCAAATATCGTTGTTTTGGAGCGATAAAGAAGCTAATGAGAAAGAAACTAGCAGCTGTAAGCACGATACTAGAACCTGCCGCAACGTTAAAGCTATAACCGATAAAGAGTCCCAAAACTGAAGCAGTAGCTCCAAAGGTTGAGGAAAGGAAAATCATGCTTTTCAGGCTATTAGCATACAGATAAGCAGTTGCAGCTGGGGTAATCAGCATGGCTACAATCAGGATAGTTCCGACACTTTGCATGGCTGTCACAGACACGAGAGTCAGGAGTACCATGAGAAGGTAGTGATAGAAATTGACAGGCATTCCCATGGCTTTAGCCAAGAGTTCATCAAAGGAAGTGATCAAGAGTTGCTTGAAGAAAATCCAGATTAACAAGAGAATGACTGCCCCAACACCCATAGTAATAAACATATCCGTATCTTGGACGGCTAGGATATTACCAAAAAGGATATGGAAAAGGTCAGTTGAACTTTTAGCGACACTAATCAAGATGATACCGAGGGCTAAGAAAGAAGAAAAGGTAATGCCGATGGCGGTATCGCTTTTGATAATCGAGTTTCCCTTGATGTAGGTAATGATGATGGCAGCTAGCAATCCAAAGACAATGGCTCCGATAAAGAAGTCAACGCCCAAGATGAAGGAGAGGGCTACACCTGGCAAGACAGCATGTGAAATGGCATCTCCCATGAGTGACATCCCGCGTAGAATGATGAAACATCCCACAGCTCCAGCTACGACCCCGATGACAATGGCTGTTATCAAGGCGTTTTGTAAGAAATGGAATTTTTGCAATCCATCGATAAATTCTGCAATCATAGGTCACCTCCATTGAAAAAGAGTCGATTACCGTAAGCTTCTTTGAGATTGGCTTCGGTAAAGGTTTCTTTGGTTGGACCAAAGGCAATCACTTCTCGATTGACAAGCAAGACTTGATCGAAGTAGTGGGGAACCTTGCTGAGGTCGTGGTGGACGATGAGAACCGTCTTCCCAGCTTTTTTCAGATCTCTCAGCGTATTCATGATGATTTCCTCACTGACAGAGTCAATCCCAACAAAGGGTTCATCCAAGAGGATATAGTCGGCTTCCTGTACCAAACATCTGGCAATCAAGACCCGCTGGAATTGACCTCCAGACAGTTGACTGATTTGCCGTTCAGCATAGTCAGCTAGACCGACGATTTCAAGGGCTTCTTGCACTTTCTTCCAATGTTTAGCCTTTAAACTGCGAAAGAGAGGGATAGAGGGAAAGAGTCCTAACGAGACACATTCCTTGACCTTGATGGGAAAGTTGTAGTCGATATTGATTTTTTGTTCGACATAGGCGATTCGGTGTAAGGATTTTTTAACTTCCTTGTCATCGAGAAATGCCTGACCTTGATGTGGGATAATTCCCAGCATCCCTTTTACTAGTGTTGATTTCCCAGCGCCGTTTGGGCCAATGATACCGGTAATTGTTGGTCCGTGGAGCACTAGTGAAATATCCTTAAGTGCCAACGTTTCTTTGTAGGAGACACTGAGGTTTTCGATACGTATCATAAACTTGTATTCCTCCTGCCTCTTAATATACATTAAAAAAAAAATTAAGTCAAGTTAATTTTTAAAAAAATTAAAATAATAACTGAAAAATGATGGAAAGAGAAAGTTCATTTTTAATTGCATTCCCAGTTAATTTTTGTTAAGCTAAAAACAAGTACAAATGAAAGCGAGAACACGATGACACGTTATCAAGATGATTTTTATGATGCAATTAATGGAGAATGGCAACAGACAGCTGAAATCCCAGCAGATAAGTCTCAAACGGGAGGTTTTGTTGATTTAGATCAGGAAATTGAAGACCTGATGCTGGCGACAACAGACAAGTGGTTGGCAGGAGAAGAGGTGCCTGAGGATGCTATCTTGGCAAACTTTGTCAAATACCACCGCCTAGTTCGTGATTTTGACAAGAGAGAAGCTGACGGTATCACACCTGTCTTACCACTTCTTAAAGAATTCCAAGAATTGGAGACTTTTGCGGATTTTACAGCTAAACTAGCAGAGTTTGAGCTTGCTGGTAAACCAAACTTCCTTCCTTTTGGTGTATCGCCAGACTTTATGGATGCTAGAATCAATGTTCTATGGGCTAGCGCTCCAAGCACGATCCTTCCAGATACGACCTACTATGCTGAAGACCATCCTCAGCGTGAAGAGCTTTTGACTCTTTGGAAAGAAAGCAGCGTAAATCTTCTCAAGACTTATGATTTCTCTGATGAAGAAATTGAAGACTTGCTAGAGAAAAGACTAGAATTGGACCGTCGAGTTGCAGCAGTGGTACTTTCTAATGAAGAAAGTTCAGAATATGCTAAACTCTACCATCCATATTCATATGAAGATTTCAAGAAATTTGCGCCTGCCCTACCTTTGGATGACTTCTTCCAAGCCGTTCTTGGACAAGTGCCAGACAAGGTTATTGTAGATGAGGAACGTTTCTGGCAAGCAGCAGATCAATTCTATAGTGAAGAGGCTTGGCCTCTCCTCAAGGCAACCTTGATTTTGAGTGTTGTTAATCTCTCAACCAGCTATTTAACAGAAGAAATCCGTGTCTTGTCAGGTGCCTATAGCCGTGCGCTTTCTGGAGTTCCAGAAGCCAAAGACAAGGTCAAGGCAGCCTACCAGCTAGCACAAGGTCCTTTCAAACAAGCCTTGGGTCTCTGGTATGCCCATGAAAAATTCTCTCCAGAGGCCAAGGCAGACGTAGAGAAAAAAGTGGCAACTATGATTGATGTCTATAAGGAACGCTTGGCAAAAAATGACTGGCTGACTCCTGAAACTCGTGACAAGGCCATCGTAAAACTCAATGTCATCAAGCCTTATATTGGTTATCCAGAAGAATTGCCAGAACGCTATAAGGACAAGGTAGTGGATGAAAATGCTAGTCTTTTTGATAATGCTCTAGCATTTGCGCGTGTGGAAATCAAGCACAGTTGGAGCAAGTGGAACCAGCCTGTAGACTACAAGGAGTGGGGTATGCCTGCTCATATGGTCAATGCTTACTACAATCCACAGAAGAACCTAATTGTCTTCCCAGCAGCTATTTTACAAGCGCCTTTCTATGACTTGCACCAGTCATCTTCTGCTAATTACGGTGGTATTGGGGCAGTTATTGCCCATGAAATTTCCCATGCCTTTGATACCAACGGAGCTTCCTTTGATGAAAATGGTAGCCTTAAGGACTGGTGGACAGAGAGCGATTATGCTGCCTTCAAGGAAAAAACACAAAAAGTTATTGACCAATTTGATGGACAGGATTCTTATGGTGCAACTATAAACGGTAAATTGACTGTGTCAGAAAACGTGGCTGACTTGGGAGGAATCGCTGCAGCTCTTGAAGCAGCTAAGCGAGAACCAGACTTCTCCGCAGAAGAATTCTTCTACAACTTTGGTCGCATTTGGCGCATGAAAGGTCGCCCAGAATTTATGAAACTTTTGGCTAGCGTCGATGTGCACGCGCCAGCCAAACTCCGTGTCAATGTGCAAGTACCAAACTTCGATGATTTCTTTACAACCTATGATGTCAAAGAAGGAGACGGTATGTGGCGTTCACCAGAAGAGCGCGTCATTATTTGGTAATGTAAAGAGATAAATAATCAGAAAAAGGCATCCAATCAGGTGTGAAAACCTTGACTGGATGCCTTTTATAGTGGAAAGACTGCTGGATAATATACTTAAAATGCGATAGTCATTGTCATCATCTTGTTAGAAAAAAGGATTGAAAGTTTTTTCGTGAGCTATAGTAGTAGCTGGACCATGCCCTGGATAGACGTCGTAGTTTGGTAGGGTGAAAAGTTGGGTTTTGATACTATGGAGGAGTTGCTCCATGCTACCAGTCGGAAGATCCGTCCGTCCGATTGTTTCACGGAAAAGAGCATCACCTGTCAAGACCAAATGAGCTTGCGGAAAGACGATAGAAACGCCACCGATAGAGTGACCTGGTGTTGGCAAGACAGTAAAACGAAATTCCTTCAGTTGGTATTCTTCGTGAAAGACAAAAGTGTGTTCTGCAGGTTTTGCGACCACATCTGCCATATCATCGTGGCGAGGTAGCCCAGAGAGATTATCGACAGGAGTATAGAGCCAGCTGGCTTCGCTCTCTGCGATATAGACAGGAGGATTGCCAAAAGTTTCGCGAACCAAGTCCAGACTCATGATATGGTCATAATGGGCATGGGTCAATAGAATGGCACAGATCGGTTTGTTGATCTTCTCGATTGTCTGACGAATAGCTTCCCAATGGCTACCAGGATCGACAACGATGAGGTGATTTTCGCCTTCTAGGTAATAGGTGTTTTCATAGGCAACAGGATTCACGGTTTTATGGATTTTCATATTAGCTCCAATCTTAAAGAATGTACTAAATTAAGTATAGCACAGTTAGGGAGAATAAGCTGGAAAAGGAAATAGGTCTAGAAAGAAGATGGTTTGGATAAAAAATAAGCCTCGAGTTAGTTCGAGGCTTAAACTGTTTTAATTACCAGCATAATATTTTTGGATTCCCTTGACAATCCCTTCAACTAGTTTATCTTGGTAGTCACTGCTGCGGATTTTTTGGTTTTCTTCTGGATTATCCATATATCCCATCTCTAGCAAAACAGCTGGTTTAGCTGTTTCACGGAGAACAGCAAAGGTTGCTTGCAAGAGCCCAGCATCCCTAGCTCCAGTTTCAGCTAGCAGTGAAGTATGGATATCAGCTGCGAGACGATTACTTTCACTTATCCTTTCAGGATTATTGTGCCATTCCTTGTTAATCTTGCTAGGGAAGCCAGGTTCATCTTTGTAAGAATAGGTCTGGATACCTAGGTTAACGGTTGTATCATTCCCTTTTGCATTGAAATGAAGGCTGATGAAAAAGTCAGCATTAGTCTTGTTTACCATACGAGAACGTTCGGTAATAAAATCAACATCTACATCGCTATCTCGAGAAGTGAGAACAGTATAGCCGAGTCCTTCTAGTTGTTTACGTAGCTTACGATAAACTTGTAGGTTCAATTCTTTTTCAGCTATGCCATAATAATAAGCACCAGAATCACGGCCACCATGTCCTGGATCTAAAAAGATTGTTTTTGAGTAGTGTCCTTTTTGGAAACCTGGTGCCACTTCACGAAGCCATTTTCCGTTTCCTTGGAAAAGCTGATTTTTACCATCGACTGCATAGGTTCCTGTGACATACACACCATCGTCCTTAAGATAGTACCAAGCTTGATAGTCTGGGTCGTAAATCCATTCTTTATGGGCCATGTAGCCACCAGATTTGAGGTAGTAGGAACCAATCCATTGTTTTTGGGCATAGCGTCCGCCAGATTTTAGGTAAAACCAACTAGAGTAGCTTTGGTCGTAGACCCATTCCTTATCTGCCATAGCACCGCTGGATTTGAGGTAGTAATCGCCTTTCCAGACATTGGACAACATTCTACCGTAGCCATCAAAAGCATACCACTTGCCATTGATTTGGCTCCATTGGTTGGATAAATATTTACCTGAACCATTGATATAGTACCAATTATTTCCCATCTGATACCAGCTATTTTCAAGCAAATAGCCATGACTATCAAAGAAATAACCATCATAGAGAGTATCTGTAAATTTGACCCCAGTTTGACTATAAAAAGTCCACTTGTTCCCCTCTTTTACCCAACCAGTTTGTATAGGTTGATTAGGTTTGGTTTCCGTAGAAAGAGAAGGTTTGCTTTCTTGCTCGCTTGAACTAGCTGTGCTCGACGAAGTTTCTCTACTAGTCTGAGAACTGCTAGTGGAAGTATTTATTGAACTATTAGTTGAACTAGTTATGGGGGCAGTAGTAGAATGACTTGTGTCATCAGCCAAAACGACTTGATTTGATAAGCCAAGAACAGTCAAAGCTAAAAGTGTCAGTCTTTTGTGTGATTTCATGTTGTTTGCCTTTCTAGAAAGATGAAAATTCAGTAATTATCGTAAAAAAACTGTTTATATTACCATTATACACTAAAAAAGTTAGAAAATTACCAAAATATCAAATCTTTTCTTATTGAAAAAGAAGAAAGTATTTTCATTTTACTAACTTTTAACGTAGCCAATATCAAAACAAAGTTGGATGAAGAACTAGATAAATTTGTTGTTTTAGTGTGAATCTTATTTTATCCTCCTTCCCAACAAACTGAATAAGCTTTAGAATCCTCTTTTTCTAGTTTTCATATTCTTAAAAAAGTGATAAAATGGTAGGAAGAATTGGAGAGTAGAGATGCCAAAAGAAGTGAATTTAACTGGCGATGAAGTTGTCGCTTTAACACAGAAATATTTATCGGAAGAGGATGTGGCTTTTGTCCATAAGGCCTTGGTTTACGCCGTTGAATGCCATAGTGGTCAATATCGTAAATCAGGTGAACCTTATATCATTCACCCTATCCAAGTGGCAGGTATTTTAGCTAAGCTCAAGCTGGATGCTGTAACGGTTGCTTGTGGTTTCTTGCATGACGTGGTAGAAGATACAGAAGCGACCTTGGACGATTTGGAAAGGGAGTTTGGTCCTGATGTGCGGGTAATCGTAGATGGGGTTACCAAGCTCGGTAAGGTTAAGTACAAGTCTCACGAGGAGCAATTAGCTGAAAATCACCGCAAGATGCTCATGGCCATGTCTGAGGACATCCGTGTTATCTTGGTCAAACTGTCTGACCGTTTGCACAATATGCGGACCCTAAAACATCTTCGAAAAGACAAGCAGGAGCGCATCTCCAAAGAAACCATGGAAATCTATGCCCCACTTGCCCATCGTTTGGGGATTTCTAGTGTAAAATGGGAGTTGGAAGACTTATCTTTCCGTTATCTCAACCCAACGGAGTTTTACAAGATTACCCACATGATGAAGGAAAAACGCAGAGAGCGTGAAGCCTTGGTGGATGAGGTGGTCACAAAATTAGAGGAATATACGACAGATCGTCATCTAAATGGGAAGATTTATGGTCGTCCCAAGCATATTTACTCGATTTTCCGCAAAATGCAGGATAAGAGAAAACGGTTTGAGGAAATCTATGACCTGATTGCCATTCGTTGTATTTTGGATACCCAAAGTGATGTTTATGCCATGCTTGGTTATGTGCATGAACTTTGGAAACCAATGCCAGGTCGTTTCAAAGACTATATCGCTAACCGCAAGGCCAATGGTTATCAGTCTATCCATACGACTGTCTATGGGCCAAAAGGACCGATTGAGTTCCAGATTCGAACTAAAGCCATGCACGAGGTTGCTGAGTACGGGGTTGCGGCTCACTGGGCTTATAAGAAAGGCATCAAAGGGCAGGTTAACAGCAAGGAATCGGCCATTGGGATGAACTGGATCAAGGAGATGATGGAACTCCAAGACCAGGCTGATGATGCCAAGGAATTTGTGGACTCTGTTAAGGAAAACTATCTGGCTGAGGAGATTTACGTCTTTACTCCAGATGGGGCTGTCCGCTCTCTTCCAAAAGATTCAGGACCTATTGATTTTGCATACGAAATTCATACTAAAGTTGGTGAAAAAGCGACTGGTGCCAAGGTCAATGGCCGTATGGTTCCACTGACAACCAAGCTCAAGACAGGGGATCAGGTTGAAATTGTCACTAACCCGAACTCCTTTGGACCGAGCCGTGACTGGCTCAACATGGTCAAGACCAGCAAGGCGCGCAACAAGATTCGTCAATTCTTTAAAAATCAAGATAAGGAATTGTCTGTCAACAAGGGTCGTGAGATGCTGATGGCCCAGTTCCAAGAAAACGGCTATGTGGCTAATAAATTCATGTACAAGCGCCATATGGACCAAGTTCTTCAAAAGACCAGCTACAAGACAGAAGAATCCCTCTTTGCGGCCATTGGTTTTGGAGAAATCGGTGCTATTACCGTCTTTAACCGTCTGACTGAAAAGGAACGCCGTGAAGAAGAACGTGCCAAGGCTAAGGCGGAAGCAGAAGAACTTGTCAAAGGTGGTGAGGTCAAGGTTGAAAATAAAGAAACCCTCAAGGTTAAGCATGAGGGTGGTGTAGTCATTGAAGGTGCTTCTGGTCTCCTAGTGCGGATTGCCAAGTGTTGTAATCCTGTTCCTGGTGACGATATTGTTGGCTATATCACCAAGGGTCGTGGTGTGGCCATTCACCGTGTGGACTGTATGAACTTACGGGCCCAAGAAAACTATGAGCAACGTCTCCTTGATGTGGAGTGGGAAGACCAGTACTCTAGCTCAAATAAGGAGTATATGGCTCATATCGATATCTATGGTCTCAACCGTACAGGACTGTTGAACGATGTGCTGCAAGTTCTATCAAACACAACCAAGAATATCTCAACAGTCAACGCCCAACCAACCAAGGATATGAAGTTTGCTAATATCCATGTGTCCTTTGGCATTGCCAACCTCTCGACGCTGACTACGGTCGTGGACAAGATTAAGAGTGTGCCAGAAGTTTACTCTGTCAAACGGACCAACGGCTAATTGTCCTAGCTCTTACTAGAAAGGCTATTATGAAAATCATTATCCAACGGGTTAAAAAAGCCCAAGTGAGTATCGAAGGTCAGGTTCAGGGAAAAATTAATCAGGGACTCTTATTGCTGGTTGGTGTTGGACCAGAGGACCAAGAGGAAGATTTGGACTATGCTGTGAGAAAACTGGTCAATATGCGGATTTTTTCAGACGCAGAAGGCAAGATGAACCTATCTGTCAAAGATATTGAAGGAGAAATCCTCTCTATTTCTCAGTTTACCCTCTTTGCGGATACTAAGAAAGGCAATCGTCCAGCCTTTACAGGGGCAGCTAAGCCTGATATGGCATCAGATTTCTATAACGCTTTCAATCAAAAATTAGCGCAAGAAGTGCCCGTTCAGACAGGCATCTTTGGAGCGGATATGCAGGTTGAGCTGGTCAATGACGGACCTGTTACCATAATCCTTGATACTAAAAATAGATAAGAAAGACCAAGTCCAGCCGGCTTGGTTTTTCTTATCTATCATAAAATACTCCAAAATGAAATCTGTTTCTGATAGGCCTTAAGAAAATCTCTTTTCAGGATTTGGCAGATGCGATAGGAAGGGATGAGATGTCCTAGGATGAGGAGACTTCCCTGAAGGAAAAGTGGAATATTCCTTAAAAATATCAAAGAGAGAATGATCAGGCTATCCCATAGGAGGATTTGTAAGGCAAATCGCCAGAATCTCGGTCTAATCTGGGAATAGAGTTGACTGAAGTGGTCACAAAGTTGATTAGAAAGATAGGTCAATAGTACAGGATGAAAGAAAATGAGCCAACCACTGTAAATCAAAATCCAATCCCAAGTAAGTTCCTCTTTAAATGTCAAAAATACCAGCATGATTCCATCGATGATAAGGAGTTGAATAGTTTTGATGAAGATGATTTTTTTCATGCTAAAACCTCCTTTTCCTTAGAGACACTCCCATAAAGTGATGTGTTTGTCGTAAAAGTCTGGATAGTGTTCTCTTAGGTAGTCAGCTGTCATATAATATAAAGTAGAATGGCAAGCAGTGATGATTGGCATAAGAGTGGAAAATCGCTGAGAACTAATGAAGGCGAAGAGGATAAATAATAGAAAATCAATGGAGAGAACCCCTAAATAGTAGAAGCGAATCTTTTTATTGAATTGACGATAAATCTCAGCGAATTGATGTTTGAGTCGGACAACCAAGCGAAATAACAGGAGTCCTTGAGTAAGGAGGAAAATAAAACCAGAGAGCAAGAGCCAGTCCAAAGATTTCTCGGGTCTTTTGATAAAAAATGCGAATAGTAGCAAATCGATGACTGCAATTGCTGTAAAATGGATTCTAAAGAGTTTTTTCATAAGATGACCTCCCTCTTTTATCTATCTTCATTCTACTCCAAAAGAATGGAAGTTACAAGTAAAATGATAAAAATAGCAGAAGGGAGATTCTCTTAAGTCGACTTGTTTTTTTATTTAAGTTTTCTTCTATTATCTTACTTCTTCATCATTCCAGACAAATAAAGCTCCGATTGCATTGAGGATATAAAAGATGTATTTTCCGATATTGGCAAAGTTTCCTTGAATACCAGCTTTTGTCAGCTGAACGAAATTGTAAATCAACCAGAAGCCCCACTGAGTTGTTAGTTTCAATGCGTTAAAAGCATTGGCAATGAGGGATAGTGCAAAGGCAATAGTTGTTACGTAGGCAAGGAGATTCATCTTGCCCCCATATCCGATATAGTTTGTCACAAATGCAAAGAGGAAGGCGATGATTGAAATGATGATGGCCGCCAATTTTAGCTGTTTTTGGCTCATTTGGTTGGGTTTGCCTTCTTGCGAAGCTAATAGCAAAGGTATAAATAAGGAAGGTGACAGGATAGGTGATAATGGCAGCCTTATTTCCAAGGATATAATCAATAGCACCGGACAAAATGGTATTAACAATACCAAAGTAATTTCCCCATTTGCTTAATTTTCCCGTGAAACGAGTGGACAACATGGAAATCCCAACATTGGTTACGGAAATCAATCCAAAGGGAACAAGAGCTGTCCATGGTCCCCAGTCTACAAATTTATCGAGGCGTGAGTTGAGGTAACCAGATGCAATTGCAATCCCAACGACCAAAGCAACCCCGAAGAGGTCAAACCATTTGGATGTCGCAAAAATTTTTAGTGATTTTTTCATAGGTTAAACTATCTTTCTTGTTTTTTACAAACATTCTACAACTAAATGAAAGCAAAATCAAATGATAGAAATAAAACCCTGAAAATAAAACTTTCAGGGTTAGTAGGGTGCTTGAGAAATTAGTCGATTTTCTCGACGTAGAGTTGTTTTGCGATGTCCATACTTACTTGTAAGTCCTCGTCTTTACTAAGGATAGTGAAGGTATTGCTGAAGCCATCAAACTGCTTGACTTGGAGCTGGTCACCGATGTGAAGTGAGTGCTTATCCAGATAACTGAGAATGTCAAAACTATCGTGCACCCGAGTTAGGCGATAGGAGCCAGCTTCCTTGATGTCAGCTAGTGGCAGGTTATTGATTTCAACAAGGAGTTCTCCCTTGGCAGGAATGGTTCCTCCGTGGGGGCAGGTTTTAGGGAAACCTAGCAATTTATCCAGTCTTTCCACGAAAAGGTCAGAGACAGTATGCTCCAAGACCTCAGCTTCCTCGTGAATCTGGTCACTTGTATAGTCTAAATGATGAACTAGAAAAACTTCAATCAAGCGATGCTTACGATAGAGCTCAGAGACCAGTTTAAGGCCGAGGTCCGTCAGTAGATAGCCACATTCCTTGTCCTTAAGGATGAGATTTTCGCTCTTCATCCGTTTAATCATTTCAGTTACGGCAGGGGGAGAGACTTGCATGCGGGCAGCAATTTCCTTGTTGGTAATTTTATGCAGGTCTATGCCAATTTCATAAATACATTTTAGATAATCTTCTTTATTCGGGGTCATTCGTTTCCTCTTGTCTAATATCTTTATCTAGTATATCAAAAAAAGCTAGATTTCTCTAGCTGTGACTTTTTATGTTATACTTATTGCAAGAGAAAAAACGAGGAGATGAATATGACGAAAATAGCTCTTCTTTCAGATATTCATGGAAATACCACCGCCTTGGAGGCTGTTTTGGCAGATGCTCGGCAGCTAGGAGCGGATGAATACTGGCTTTTGGGAGATATTCTCATGCCAGGGACAGGGCGTAGAAGGATTTTGGACTTGTTGGCTCAACTACCGATTACAGCTAGAGTTTTGGGAAACTGGGAAGATAGTCTGTGGCATGGTGTCCGAAAGGAATTGGATAGTACTCGTCCCAGTCAACGCTATCTCTTGCGCCAGTGCCAGTATGTTTTAGAGGAAATTTCCCTAGAAGAAATTGAACTGCTCCACAATCAACCTCTCCAGCTTCATCGTCAGTTTGGTGATTTGACGGTGGGAATTAGCCACCATCTTCCTGATAAGAACTGGGGGCGAGAGTTGATTCATACTGGAGCGCAAGAGGATTTTGACCGCTTGGTGACCAATCCCCCTTGTGATATTGCTGTTTATGGTCATATTCACCAGCAGTTGCTTCGTTACGGGACAGGTGGACAATTGATTGTCAATCCGGGTTCGATTGGGCAACCTTTCTTTCTAGATGCTCAGTTGCGGAAGGACTTGCGAGCCCAGTATCTGATTTTAGAATTTGATGACAAAGGATTGGTAGATATGGACTTCCGACGGGTAGACTACGATGTGGTAGCTGAATTGCAGCTGGCTAAAGACTTGAAACTTCCCTATTTTGAGGTTTACTATGAAAGTCTGGTCAATGGGATCCACCATACTCATCATCAGGAATTTCTGAGAGAATTGGCCCAGAAAGAGGGCTATGATAGGGAATTAGATGCTTGGTTGAAAAGTGGTAACGATTGACATTACAACTAAAAAGGGTATAATAAAAGAAGAGTAGAGGCAAGCTAGCCTCGTAAAAAGGAGAAGAGGATGCAAATTCCAAGTAGATTTACCATTGCGACTCATATGCTGATAATTATTGCCCTCGAGGGGAAGGAAAGCAAGGTGACCAGTGATTTTCTAGCTGCTAGTGTCGGGGTCAATCCTGTCATTATCAGAAAAACCTTGTCCCAGTTGAAGAAGGCAGAGCTGATTTCAGTCGCGCGTGGAACAGGGGGAACAGAGATTGTTAAGGATCTCAAAGACATTAGTCTTTTAGATGTTTATCAGGCGGTTGAGTGTCTTGGTAAGACTGGTCAACTCTTTAGTTTCCATGACAATCCAAATCCAAATTGCCCAGTTGGAGCCCATATTCATGATGTTTTGGATCAAAAATTGGAGAGAATTCAGTTGGCTATGGAGGCTGAACTTGGTCAGACCAGTCTAGAACAAGTCGTGGCCGATGCAGAGAGTCAGATGAAGGATTGAGAGGGATAGATGCCCTCTTTTTCTCTATGTAAAATTGTGATAAAATAGAATCATTAAAGGAGGAAGAAATGTATCTCGTTATAGGAATTGTATTGGCATTTATAGTGTCATTTTGGAAGGATAATAGAAGTTTGTGGAATCCAGTATTATTCTTATTATCCCTCATTTCCAGTTATTTTTATCTAGGCTACCTTTTTTATCAAAATGGGTATGAGAAGATTCATTTCGCTTTTTTTATATTTCCCTTTATTTTACTTCCTTTTTTGCTTTTTCTAAGTGGCATCTTTCTAATCTATAATGGGGTCATTTTGTTGAAGCGAGAGGGACGTTCAAAGGCTAATTATCTTTCCATGCTCCTTGGAATAGTCATTTTGCTATTTTTTGCCTTGATGTCATTTCGATTGGGAGGACGACATGAATTATTTTACACCAATCACTTTCTAAATATTTTATTTGCATTTATTGCTTATTCTTACTTTATTTTTGGTTTTGCTTTTGTGGCTTTTATTCTGTACTCTATCTTGTATCTCTTTATTCCTAAGAAGAAGCATTATGATTTTATTATCATTCATGGTGCAGGTTTGTTAGACGGAGAAAAGGTAACACCTTTGCTGAAGAGGAGAATTGATAAGGCAGTGGAAGCTTATCACAAGTCTAAGAATCCTCATATCAAAATCATTGCCAGTGGTGGTCAAGGAGGAGATGAGAAGATTTCTGAAGCGCAGGCTATTACAAACTATCTGCTTGAAGAGACAGATGTTCCCCAAGATGCGATTATTCTGGAGGACCAATCAAGGACTACCTACGAGAACCTTCTCTTTTCTAAGGAACTTGGCGAGAAACTGGTAGCCAAACCTCAATTTCTCTTTGTAACAAATGATTATCATGTCTTTAGAACAAGTACCTATGCTCGTAAGTTAAAAATGAAGGGAGATGGCCTCGGATGTAGGACGGCAGGCTACTACATACCATCTGCTTTTATTCGGGAGTACGTAGCGCTCTGTGTTAAGATGAAATGGCTTTTCCTTGCCTTTTATGTCCTGCTATCAGTCCTCATTTTGATAGCCTACAAAGGGATTATTTGGTAGTTAGATTTTATTTAAAAAGACTTAGAATGCACATGAAAGTATGTATTCTAGGTCTTTTGTTTTGTATACATTTAATTTTCAAGAGTATTATCTATTCTTCCAGGCTTGGTAACGGGTATCAATCAATAATTGGGTAAGGCGACCCATAGTTTCCCTTTCTTCTGGAGTGAGGGATTGCGCTTGGATAAAGAGATGATGAATGTGTTCAATAGCCTTGAAGGAAGATAGGTCATTGATGGAGCTAATACCAGCATCAAGAATAGTGCCAAAGAAGAGGTCGAAGTAGAGCTGGAGTTCTTCGTCAGGGACTGTGGCCACCCACTCCTTGAAGGTTGTGTCGACTTGTTGGCTATCACTGTTGGTCTTATCCAGTTGGTCGAAGTGCTTGTCTTCAATCTGCCAACTAAAGGTATCGTGCTGGGCGATACCACCTAAGGCAGTACTGCGCACGATGATTTGGTGGGTCGGAATTTCCAACATCATACCGATGATGGAACCTTGTGGAATGAAGACCTTGGTTCTCTCCATTATCCTCTGATAGCCCTCGGTTTGTGTCAGTTCTTTGTGGAGACCAGGCGAATCATAGGTATAAACTGCTGTGATTTGATTTTGCAAGCTTTGCTCAATTTGGCTAGCACCATAGATGGCTAAATTTCCTCCCTTGGAATGCCCAGCCAGAATGACCTTTTGATTAGGATGGTGGGCAAAAAAGTTCTTTAAATAGCGGAGGGCATGCTTTTGAGCAGGAATTTCCTTCATATAGGTTAGGTGGAAATCTTCCTTCCAGCCAATGATACTGTCATCTGTCCCACGAAAGACAATCAGATAGGTATCGAGAGTGAGACGGTAGGTCATAGCCGCAAACTGTTTTTGCAATTCAGGATCAATGTCATTGATAAAATGGGAGAGTTTGCAATTTTTGAAGCGTTTGTGTTGAGCCAATTCATCTAATAATTGAAGGCGATTTTTACTTGTCAACATGTTAGGCTCCCTTGGAACCTGAGATGCCAGGTTTAAAAGTCGCCGAGGACTTGTGGAGACCAGATTGTCAAAGGAGAGGTAGGTGATTTCTGTTAAGGCTAGAATGTCTAACTCATTCAAAGGAAGGTCGTAATAAGAATCGTGTGCGACATCTTTCAGATAATCAAAAATATTGGCCATAAGAACTCCTTTCTTTTTATTTATCTTATCACAATCACATAGAATTTACTAGTTGGTTTGTACGAGCTCTCTACATACCGACCTATAATGGTATGATTCAGACACATAGAAGACAGTTTGCTTTTATTTCAAACCTCTAAACATACTTGTTTGTATCTGTTTGTCGTCAATCCCATTCTCTTTTAAGAAATTTTTCATCTCATTTATATCATCAGGTTGGCCGGTTAAGAGATAAATAGCTTGGTTACCGTATTTCACAACCGCATTTTTTAAAAATGCTTGGCTTTGAGAAAAGGTTTCGCTAGTTTTATAAGTTAGATTTGAATTATTCTTACTAAGCTCTTTTAACTCATTATCAAAAATGTTTACTCCTTTGTCTAAATGATTAAGAATGATAGAGCGCTTACCAGCCCACTCTTTCACAACTGGACGTAGAGTAGAAATACCGACATCAGAGGCAAAACAAACCAGTGCTTGGTCATTGTCTTTAACAGATAAAGATGACTCCAGCCAACTCATCTCAATTTTACTACCAGCTGGTAAATGTGTTAAGGTTTCCTTAAACACGCTACCACTATTATGGGTTACAATAAGAATTTCATCCTCATCAGGAGTGGAAGCAAGGGTTAGCCATCGGCTAGCCTGATCCTCCTTTACTGGACTTTTGTCTAGACCAAACGAACTGTCAGGAAGCTTAAACTGAGCATAGGAGCCAGCTTGCCATATTTGATTTTTTGGTTTTGTGATGTGAACTAAATACAAATCTCCGCTGGGATTTTCAATGGATTTTATCGATAAAGTTTGACTTCGTCCAAGATAGGTAATGATTCCCAAAGATATAAAGCCGAGCACTCCAAGTGTAGTTAGAATAATTATGAACATTTTTTTCCCTCGTTTCATTTTTAACTCCTATAGTGTAGTAATTTCCTATGAATGAATAATATTTTTTTTCATTCAATAATTTCCAAAAAATAAAGAAAAGATTTCTTTATTTCAGTATTCCTTTAATGAAGTTGGTTGCTAGTATTTCTACAGTTTTGCTAATATCTGGAAAATCATTTTCTGTGATATGCATATCCATGTAGTAAAATAGGTTGTAAACTTGTAAAATATCTTGAATTTTTTCTGGAGAATGGCCTTCAGCCTGCAAACGATGAGTAAAGGTTTTCACGAGAAATTGATGAAATGGATTCGTGACTTTCCCTTCTTCTGAGGAATAGTAGCTATGCAACTCATCTGCTATGGCAGGATTGTACCATTCTGCAAGGATTTTATTGGAGGAAACGAGTGCTCTGGATTGAGCAAAGAGTTGACTAATAAGATCAATCATATCAATTTCCCAATCCAGTTCTTCGATCATAGTTTGGCGAACACGGTTGTTTTCATCAATATAGATATCTAAAAAAATAGCTTCTTTACTTTCGTAATAGTTATAAAAAGATCCGACTGCCATATGAGCTTGTCTAGCAATTTCTGAAATTCCTGTCGCCTTGTATCCTTTTTTTGAAAAAACTTCATAAGCTGCGGATTTCAAAGCCTGTTTTTTGTCCAATTTGATTCACCTCTTTTCTGAATGAATATCAAATATTGTTCATTCATATCTTAACAAATCTTTTTCAGATTGTCAATCTGAAAGCTAGAACTTTTTACGGATACCACTTGATGAGGAGCTTTTTAATGTTAGAAGAGTATAGAGTGTCGTTTTAACTACACTCAAGGTTTGGAAGAATAGATATAAATTTTGGTTAAGGGGATGGATAAAAGAACTGAAATGAAGGTTGAAAAAATTAAAAATAAAAGGGTAGGGCTGGCACTATGTCTGAAAATAAGGTATGATATCAATGGGGTTATTCACTATCTGTTTTTGAGCTGTTGTGACAAGGAAATATCAAAAAAGTATTAGATACTAAGCCCTCTATTTATACTAAAGGATTTAAGACTCCTAAAATTATCAAAGGAGAATCAGATGCACAAGATTTTATTAGTAGAAGATGATCAGGTCATTCGTCAACAGGTCGGGAAAATGCTCTCTGAATGGGGATTTGAAGTGGTTCTGGTAGAAGACTTTATGGAAGTTTTGAGTCTATTTGTCCAGTCGGAGCCTCATCTGGTCCTCATGGATATTGGACTGCCCTTGTTTAATGGCTATCACTGGTGTCAGGAAATTCGCAAGATTTCCAAGGTTCCCATCATGTTTCTGTCTTCGAGAGACCAGGCTATGGATATTGTCATGGCAATCAATATGGGGGCGGATGACTTTGTGACCAAGCCTTTTGACCAGCAGGTTCTTTTAGCCAAGGTTCAGGGCTTATTGCGTCGTTCCTATGAGTTTGGGCGTGACGAGAGTTTACTGGAATATGCTGGTGTTATCCTTAATACCAAATCAATGGATGTACATTATCAAGGGCAAGTCTTGAATTTGACCAAGAATGAATTCCAGATTTTACGCGTTTTGTTTGAGTATGCAGGCAATATTGTAGCGCGTGACGACCTCATGCGGGAACTTTGGAACAGTGACTTTTTCATTGATGACAATACCCTCTCTGTCAATGTGGCTCGTTTGCGTAAAAAATTGGAAGAGCAGGGCTTGGTAGGATTTATCGAGACCAAGAAAGGGATAGGGTACGGACTGAAGCATGCTTGATTGGAAACAATTTTTTCTAGCATATCTGCGCTCCCGTAGTCGTCTGTTTGTCTATCTGCTTTCTTTGACGTTTCTGGTTTTGCTCTTTCAGTTTTTATTTGCAAGTTTAGGAACTTACTTTCTCTACTTTTTCCTCTTGTGTTGCTTTGTAACCATCTTATTTTTCACTTGGGACATATTGGTGGAAATGCAGGTTTATCGTCAGGAACTTCTCTATGGAGAGAGGGAAGCCAAATCTCCATTGGAAAGAGTTTTGGCTGAAAAATTAGAAGCGCGTGAGATGGAACTCTATCAGCAGAGGTCAGATTCAGAAAGAAAACTGACTGATTTGCTGGATTACTATACCTTGTGGGTCCATCAGATTAAGACCCCCATTGCAGCCAGTCAACTCTTAGTTGCAGAAGTAGCAGATCGCCAACTGAAGCAGCAGTTAGAACAGGAAATTTTCAAGATAGACTCCTATACTAATCTAGTCTTGCAGTACCTGCGTTTAGAAAGTTTTCATGATGATTTGGTCTTAAAGCAGGTTCAAATTGAGGACTTGGTCAAGGAAATACTGCGTAAATACGCTCTATTCTTTATTCAAAAAGGCTTGAGTGTCAATCTACATGACCTTGATAAAGAAATTGTGACGGATAAAAAGTGGCTGCTAGTGGTTATTGAGCAAATCATCTCAAACAGTCTCAAGTACACCAAGGAAGGTGGCCTTGAGATTTATATGGACGGGCAAGAGCTCTGCATCAAGGATACGGGAATTGGAATAAAAAACAGTGATGTCCTCCGAGTCTTTGAACGTGGCTTTTCAGGATATAATGGCCGTCTAACCCAGCAATCATCTGGACTTGGACTTTACCTATCTAAGAAAATTTCTGAAGAACTGGGTCACCAGATTCGAATCGAGTCTGAGGTTGGAAAAGGAACGATAGTGCGGATTCAGTTTGCTCAAGTGAACTTAGTCCTTGAGTGAGAAGAGACAATGAGTTTTTACCCAATCTCTTTTTGCTATATTTCAGGATATTTGAAGACTGTTTTTTACAAAACCAATAATAGAATTTTAAATACGGAATATAGTATAAATACTGGTTCAAAGTGAAGTTTTGTATGCTTTATACTTTTGTTGAGCATAAAATCTATAAACTAAGGGTGAATTACAAAAATTAATTTGAGATGAAGTGAATTGTAGACTTGGGAAATGTCTCCTATTCGATTTCAGAATGAATCGTTGATACAGGATTAAAAGAACTGTAGCTTTCTTTTTATTTTGAATGAGATAGGTGCATATAGATTTGTGTAACTGGTATAGAACTGTTTCCAAGAATTTATTGAATGTATCGAATACACACATTCTATTGATTTTGAACCAGTTTTTAATTTCTAAATGTTATAATAGTTTTATCAAGTAAAAGGAGACTGCCATGATTGGAGACAATATAAAATTCTTACGAAAATCACATAATCTGATATAACCAGAATTTTCACGGATTGTGGGTGTGTCACGAAATAGCCTAAATCGTTAGAAAAACTGAAAAAGCTTACTTTCAATAGAAGTATTGGAAATATTCATTTTACATCTATCAAAGAAACATGGGATAGACCTATATTTTACAAAATAGCAAATTATATTTTGAATGATAGTAAAAACTGCAGTACTTGTGTGATTTACAATTATTGCACTCAATGTCCGAGTATCGCACTATCTGAAATAGGGAATAGTAGAGATTGTTCTGCGATATGTAAAAAACGCATTAGCAAGGAGTATCGTATATGCTACCATATCTTAAAACTATTAGATGGTATCTCTTCTTTAATTTTCTTTTTGGTGTAGTATCGAATATCTGCACAGCTTTGTTACCGTATTTCACGCAGGCATTAATCAAAGGGGATTATCAAGTAGCTCTATATGGTTACTCTATGTCAGTGGCAGGCTATTTGAGTTGTAACTATATCCAAATGATACTTGATTGGAAGCAGGGGATTATCTTTTCGACTACTTTGAAAAATGAGTGGTTTCGTTCACTTCTGGGACTCAGTCACCACGATTTCAAGCAGAAAACAGTAGCAGAGTATATTTCCTATCAATCTAATGACCTAGATTCGTTGGAAAAGGATTACCTTCCTCCATTGATGAGTTTTATCAAACAAATTTTACGTATCATCATTTACGCTTTCATTATTAGCAGAACAATTAATCCTATTGTATCACTGATTTTAATCTTTTCTACTGGAATTAGTATTCAAATTCCTAAAATCGTTGGGAAGTTGACCGCTAATCGTAGACAGGTTTACTTGAAAAAACAAGGAGATTACTATCGAACTTTGGAGGATTTGCTCATGGGACATCATTTGGTAAATAAACTAACTATGTCGCATTTTTTGAATCAACAAAAGAGTTCTCTAAAGAATTTGCAGGATAAGTATTTTAAGTATGGTTTGACAAAAATTACAGGCATCTTATTGACAGGTGTTTCTTTTGAATTCATTAGTCTTGTTCTGTTTATTTATTTAGCCTACTCTCTATCTCACCAGCAACTCGGTATTCCTGAGGTGGTGGCGAGTTTCGGATATATTAATGCTTTTTCTGAACCAATACAGGAAATCCTTTATGATTTACAAATGTTAGAGTCCGTAAAGCCTGTAATCAAGAGTTTTCAAAACATTGTTGGGAGACCCGTTTCAGTTCAAGCACCTCAACATTCTTTTGATACGATTACTTTGAAAAACATTTCCAAACAACTGGGAGAATCAAAATTGATAATTACTTCCGCTACGATTCAAAAAGGGGATAAAATTGCGCTTATTGGTAAGAATGGGTCTGGAAAAAGTAGTCTTCTCAACATTTTAAATGGAACAGATGAAGATTTTGAAGGACAAATTGTGCTAGATGGGCTTGTTTTGGACCATCTTTGGGGAAGATTCGGTATGATTCTGCAACAAGAACATACATTTATTTCGAGTTATGAAAATAATGTAACGCTATTCAATAGTTTCAATGAAAAATTCAGAGAAGAAGATTTTGAAAAAATTCCACCACAATCCCTGTCAGGTGGTCAGCAACAACGAATGTATTTAAATCGTGAGAAAAATCGTAAAAATCCATTGCTTATCCTAGACGAACCTTTCTCTGCCTTGGATACTAATCAGTTTAAAATGGAATTGGAAAGAGTTCTGGAACTACCAAGTGCCGTCATTGTTACTTTACATCGCCAAAACGAATTATTAAGTAAGTTTGACCAAGTTTGGGAAATTAAGAATGGAGAACTTGTAATTTTGAAATAGCTAAATTATAGAGAATAAAACGCATATTATCAGGAGTTCAGAGGAGATACCGGTTTTTCTTTTTCTAATAAGGAATCTAAAATTTCTTGCTTTCTCTATCTATTCAATTGATAGATTTCGTCAGAGAAAGACTGTAAAATTTTTGATATAATGTTAAGGATGGACTGACGGATACTTAAAGGATAATTTTTAAAAGAATTACAGGTGAGAAGAAAAATATGTAAGATTGGACAGAAGTCTCTCTACCATCATCCATGCAGAAACAAGATTATATGAAATAAAAGGAGTAACCAATGACCGGAAACTATTCAACACGTGAATACCGTGAGAAATTATATGATGATCTTCATGTTCGATTAAGAGATACAGTGATTTTGATGTGTGCGATTTTTATTGCCTCTATCGGCCTAAATATGAATTCAACAGCTGTCATTATTGGAGCCATGCTAATTTCCCCTCTTATGACACCGATTGTTGGACTCGGATTTGGTTTAGCTATTTTTGATACGCGTTTAATCAAGCAATCTCTAGAGGTTTTATTTACCCAAGTATTGGTCAGCTTGCTTGTCTCGGCTCTGTATTTCTGGATTTCTCCCTTATCTTATGAAAGCAGCGAATTGATTGCACGAACCTCTCCAACCATTTGGGATGTTCTCATTGCTATTGCTGGTGGGATAGCAGGCGTCATTGGTTCAAGGAAAAAAGAAGCAAACAATATCGTGCCAGGAGTAGCCATTGCAACAGCTCTGATGCCACCTATCTGTACTGCAGGTTACGGTTTAGCTAATGGAAATGTACGATTTTTATTTGGAGCTCTCTATCTTTTCTTGATCAACTGTGTCTTTATCATGCTAACCAACATTGTTGGAACAAGAATTTTGATGAGAAAATCTCCCTTAAGTTCATTTAAAGAGTTAAACATTAAAATGAGAATTGGGTTGATCTCCTTGATTCTATTATTGATTCTTCCAGCTAGTTATTCAGCAGTCACTCTGACGATAGATCAAGCGCGAAAAGAAGGAATCAAACAGTTTGTAGGAAAAGAGTTCGCCAATCATACGGTCATTAATCAAGTTTACAAATCAAGGAACAATGAATTGGTCTTGACGGTTGTTGGAGATCCGATTTCAGAAGAAGAATTAGAAACGCTCCACCAAAAACAAGCCTCTTACGGTATTCAATCTGTTCAATTGAAAGTCAATCAAGTCCATAATTCGACAAAATTAGACAGTGATACGACCAAGGAATTTTATGAAACCATTAACAAGTATATCGATCAAAAACTTTCTGAAAAGGATTCACAAAAAGATCTCGTAAAAGAAAATGAAGCAGACAAGGATTGAGAATATTTACCTTATCTAACTCATGAAAGCAAATCTTGTGTGGTGGTTTGACCAATCACTACTAGCTCAGACTAAATAAAATATAAAAAGCAACAGCTGAAATAGTTGTTGCTTTTTAGGTAGCTAGGATTTTATCCCAGGTTTTATCTCTTATTTCTCAACGCGTGATTTGTTGGCGATATCAGCTAGGATAGCTTGAACAAAATCATCTACTGAGACAGTTTGTGTTTCTTTTTGGCCGTAGCGACGAACGTTGACTGTTCCGTCTTCCATTTCCTTATCTCCAACAATCAATTGGTAAGGAATCTTGCTGGTTTGTGACGCACGGATCTTGAACTGCATTTTTTCATTGCGCTCATCTACATCTGCACGGACACCACGGTCACGGAGTTTTTTAGCTACTTCCCATGCGTAGTCCACGTGTTTCTCGTTAGATACTGGGATGAGGGTTACTTGGTGTGGTGCAAGCCATGTTGGGAAGGCACCCTTGTAGTTCTCAATCAAGATAGCTGTGAAGCGTTCCATAGTTGAGATAACTCCACGGTGGATCATAACTGGACGGTGCTCTTCACCATCAGCTCCGATGTATTTAAGGTCGAAGCGTTCTGGAAGCAAGAAGTCAAGTTGGATAGTAGAAAGAGTTTCTTCTTTTCCAAGGGCTGTCTTAACTTGAATATCCAATTTTGGTCCATAAAAGGCTGCTTCACCTTCGGCTTCAAAGTAGTCCACGCCCATTTCATCAAGGGCTGCACGAAGCATGGTTTGGGCGTTTTCCCACATCTCATCGTTATCAAAGTACTTATGAGTATCTTGAGGGTCACGAAGAGAGAGGCGGAAGCGGTATTCAGTCAAGTTGAAATCTTCATAAACATCGATAATCAACTGAAGGGCACGCTGGAATTCTTCTTGGATTTGTTCTGGAGTAACGAAGAGGTGACCGTCGTTAAGAGACATTTCACGCACACGTTGAAGACCAGTGAGGGCACCAGATTTTTCATAACGGTGCATCATACCGATTTCGGCGATACGGATTGGCAACTCACGGTATGAGTGAACATGGTGTTTGAAGACTTGGATGTGGTGTGGACAGTTCATTGGACGAAGGACAAATTCTTCCCCGTCACCCATGTCCATAGTTGGGAACATGTCTTCTTGGTAATGATCCCAGTGACCAGAAGTCTTGTAAAGTTCAACAGACGCAAGTGGTGGAGTGTAGACGTGTTGGTAGCCAGAAGCCAACTCCTTGTCGACAATGTAGCGTTCCAATTCACGACGGATAGTCGCACCATTTGGCAACCAGAATGGAAGTCCTTGACCAACCTCTTGAGAAATCATGAAGAGGTCAAGCTCTTTACCAAGTTTACGGTGGTCACGCTCCTTAGCTTCTTCACGCATTTGAAGGTAGTTTTTCAAATCTTTCTTGTCAAACCAAGCTGTACCGTAGATACGTTGCATCATAGCGTTGTCGCTATTTCCGCGCCAGTAAGCACCTGCTACATGGAGAAGGTGGAAGATTTGGATACGGCCTGTTGATGGGACGTGAGGTCCACGGCAAAGGTCTACGTATTCACCTTGACGGTAGATAGTCAAACCACCCTCGTCTTCTGAATGTTCTTCAATCAATTCCAACTTATAAGGGTCGTTTTTGAAGATTTCACGAGCCTCGTCTTTCGTAACTTCTTCACGGATTGATGGGAAGTTTTCTTTGACAATTTTTTGCATTTCTTCTTCGATACGAGGAAGGTCTTCGTTAGAGATTTGACCAGCTGTGTTGTCAGTATCGTAGTAGAAACCATCTTCGATAGCTGGACCAACTCCCAAGTGAATGTCTGGGAAAAGGCGACGAGCTGCTTGGGCGAACAAGTGAGCTGCTGAGTGACGCAAGATTGGAAGAGCATCTTCGTGATCAGGTGTCACGATTTCGATGCTTCCATCTTCAGTGATAGCACGAGTAGTGTCGATGAGTTTGCCGTTGAATTTACCAGCCAAGGCTTTTTTAGCTAGGGAATTGCTGATAGATTGGGCAATTTCAAAAGTTGTAACGCCAGATTCGAATTCACGAACAGCGCCATCTGGGAAAGTAATGTTAATCATAATGTTCTCCTTACTTATATTATTGACGAATGTGTTAACCCTATTCTGAAAACAGGGACAGAGGATAGTGAAAGCTAGAAAAACAAAAAGCGACATCCTCGAAAGGACGTCGCAACGTGGTTCCACCTTCATTTATGTTCCTCAAAAAAGAGGGACACCTCTGATTGGCTCTAACGTGGCCACCGTTTTATGTTTTCATAAAAACTCAAGAGTAGTATCAGTTTAGGCTCTCTATGCGTTTCCAGCAACCACGCACTCTCTAGTAGAAAGGGACTAAGTGACTTGTCTCTATGGATTATTATAGCATGATTGTGAGATTTTTCAAGGATTTTGTGAAAGTTTTTTGTTTTTCATTTTTTGTAGAATATGCTTGATACCAATACCGGAAACCATGCCCATCAGAGCCAAGGTTTCATAGATTAGCAAGTAAATGAGTATAAACTCACCAAAAGTTATGATAGTAAAGCAAAAAAGCAAACCAATAGTAAGTAACCACCAAATTGAAAAATAGAATCGGTAGCTATATAGTAACGACACAATGAAGATTACTAGAGGTGTATAGAAGAGAATATTATTTACGTAGAGACTTTTGAGCAAAAGGGGGTCAGAAATGATTAGTGATAACAACTCATAAAGTGGCCAGTAAAAGAAAAAGATGACCAAATAGTAGGGGACATGGGAATAGAATCTACGCATGATACTCACCTCGTCTTAAAAAACAGACAACTTGGATTTCTTACTATGACTATTATAGCATATTTAAAACAAGAAAGTAAATCTGTTGACAAAGAAGTTAGTTATTGGTAGAATAGGGATTGTCGTAAAGACAAATAACTTCTTCTTGGTTACAGGCATGCCAACCTGTCACTCGGATGAAGCCAAATAAAAAGGAGAAACATCATGGCAATCTCAAAAGAGAAAAAAAATGAAATCATCGCACAATATGCACGTCACGAAGGTGATACAGGTTCAGTAGAGGTTCAAGTTGCTGTCCTTACTTGGGAAATCAACCACCTTAACGAACACATCAAACAACACAAAAAAGACCACGCTACTTACCGTGGATTGATGAAAAAAATCGGTCGCCGTCGTAACTTGCTTGCATACTTGCGTAAAAACGACGTTAACCGTTACCGTGAGTTGATTAACTCTCTAGGACTTCGTCGTTAATCTGCTTTATTTTCCACTTACATTGCGTTGTCACCTTACCTCGATATACTCAAGTATTATCTTCGGTTACGGTTCCTAGCACTGTAAGGTAAAATAAACCAGAATGATCTCCCTTCGGGGAGATTTTTTTGTTTCACTGAAAGTTTCGTACATTCTTCTCCTCGCCGTCTAGTCTATAAACGGTTTATCCAGCAAGAATCATGATGCTAAGGGCGTAAGAAATCCGTATGAAAATAGGGAAATGACACAGTGTTCGATGAACACAAGGAGTTTCATCTTTTTCACTAGGATTTTAGCCCGGGCTCAAATCAGCTCTCGGACTTCAGAGGGCTTTTTTATTGAGGTTTTATCGGTCACAATTTTGGAGACTACAAAAACTCAAGGGTGCACCAGTCTATGAGGCTATGTGTTTTATCGGTCACAATTTTGGAGACTACAAAAACCTCAAATGGTATCAGCTAATTACACCATAAAGGTGCGTAGCTACTCGGCTTGAAAAGCCGAGTAGCTGTCTGCAAGCCCCCTCGGAGAGCCCACACTTTACGAAGTAAAGTATAGTATGTTATACTTTACATGGAAGTAGTCACCGAATTCCAGTTAGAAATTACTTTGTAACTACGTTTTGAGGAGGAGTAAAATGCTTTCCTATGTTCGACATTACCCACTAGCGATAGCTAAATTAATGTGTCTGTGCTCTCCTAAAATCTGCTGATTTATTACTGACCAATACAGGAGGTTTTTTATGGGACAGACAATCATATCTGCTATTGGTGTTTATATTTCCACCAGTATCGATTATTTAATTATTTTATTTATTTTATTTGCACAGCTATCACAGAATAAACAAAAATGGCATATTTATGCGGGGCAATATCTAGGCACAGGCTTACTTGTAGGGGCGAGTTTAGTTGCTGCTTATGTCGTTAATTTCGTGCCTGAAGAATGGATGGTTGGATTGCTTGGTTTAATCCCTATCTATTTAGGGATTCGCTTTGCAATTATTGGAGAAGGTGAGGAAGAAGAGGAAGAAGAGGAAGAAATTATTGAAAGATTAGAACAAAGCAAGGCAAATCAACTGTTTTGGACAGTTACATTGCTGACAATTGCGTCTGGCGGAGATAATTTAGGTATCTATATACCTTATTTTGCTTCGTTAGATTGGTCACAGACCCTCGTGGCGTTGCTTGTGTTTGTAATCGGCATAATTATCTTATGCGAGATTAGTCGGGTGTTATCCTCTATTCCCTTAATATTCGAGACAATTGAAAAATACGAGCGAATCATTGTGCCCTTAGTATTCATTCTACTTGGACTATACATCATGTATGAAAATGGCACGATAGAGACTTTTCTGACCGTGTAGATTTTTTTGTTTCACTAGGATTTTAGCCCGAGCTCAAATCAGCTCTCTGACTTCAGAGGGCTTTTTATGTTGTCACCTTACCTCGACATACTCAAGTATAATCTTCGGTTACGGTTCCTAGCACAATAAAACCAACTATATTCATTTGTTCTCATCTTGTTACGCAGTTGAAAATATGGTATACTTTTTCATGAGAATTTTCTAAATTTTTAAGATTCTATCAAAGGAGGTTTGCATGCTTTCCAAATTTTCTGGAAGCCGACAAGACCAGCAATTTGTGTTACTTTTAGTTATTTTGCTAGGTATTTTAGGGATTTCTCTCTTTCTAGCAGTTTCAATGGGATCTGTTGCGATTGATCTAGGAGATACCTATCGGATTATTTTGAGCAGGTTGGGATTTCCTCTTGAGATAGGAGAGGTTTCCAAGTCTACTCTTGCCATTGTATGGAACATGAGATTCCCTCGAGTATTGTTAGGTCTGATAGTAGGAGCAGGCCTTTCTATGTGTGGTAGTGTGATGCAGTCCACGGTAAACAATCCCATCGCTGAGCCCTATGTCTTAGGAATATCTGCGGGTGCAACTCTAGGTGCAACCTTGAGCATCATTCTTGGTTTAAAAGTGATGATTAGCCTTGGAGCTTTTCTTGGAGCTATTTTGGCAACAATTGCTGTCCTCATCATTGCCTCTATGCAGGGAAGGATGACGACTTCCAGTCTGATCTTATCAGGAACGGTGGTCAACGCTCTCTTTCTGGCTTTTTCAAACTTTATTATATCAGTTGGCGCTAATGCGGATAGTGTGATGACCATTAAGTTTTGGACCATGGGCTCGCTCGCTGGGACTTCCTGGGCAGACTTGGTTCTGCCAACTATAGTAGTAGGAATGACCTTCCTATTTTTCTCTACTCAGTATCGTGTTTTCAATGCGATGATGATGGGAGATGAGGCTGCTTTAACTTTGGGGATTCCCTTACGCTTTTATTGGTATCTTTATGTGACCATGGTGGCTGTGCTAACAGCAGTCTTAGTGGCAACCTGTGGGATTATTGGATTTGTCGGTCTGATTACTCCACATTTAGCTCGAGGGTTAGTAGGAACGAATTATAAGAGGCTATTTCCTGTTGCGACCATACTGGGTGCCCTCTTTGTCATCTGGGCAGATGTACTCTCTCGTATCATCATTCCAAACGCAGAGCTTCCTATTGGTATTTTCACAGCCTTAGTAGGTGCTCCCTTCTTTATCTACATTGTTGGAGGTAGGCGAAGGGAGGTGAGGGGCTGATATGGACTTGATTTGTCAGGATATCCATTTTGGACTAGGAGAGAAAAAAATCCTCAAAGGAGTCTCTCTTAAGGTTGAAGGGAATCAATTTCACACGATATTAGGACCAAATGGAAGTGGAAAAACCAGTCTACTTAAACTCCTCTATCGTCAGGAAAAGGCGGACAAAGGCTTGATAAGCCTAGATGGAAAGCCGCTGGATCATTGGTCACTCAAAGAAACAGCCAAGCAAATGGCAGTTGTGACCCAGTTTAACCAACTGCAGTTTGATTGTACAGTTGAGGAAATCGTCTTGCTGGGAAGAACTCCCCACCTCTCTTTTTTACAGAAGGAAAGGGAAAGAGATTTTACACTCGTTCAAGATGCTCTCGTCAAGGTGGATATGCTTGAGAAGAAAACACGTCTCTATTCGTCTCTGTCAGGGGGAGAGAAACAGCGAGTCTTACTAGCCCGCGCCTTGGCGCAAGAACCGACTCTCTTACTCCTAGACGAACCAACCAATCACCTGGATATCAAGTATCAGCTAGACTTGTTGGCCATTGTGAAAAATCTCAAGGTCAATGTTCTAGCTGTCCTACATGATATTCAACTTGCTTGTCGCTATTCGGATTATCTCTATCTGATGAAAGAGGGGGAAATCCTTTACCAAGGGACTCCAAAGGAGACCATCACCCCTGAGTCATTGCAAACTGTATACGGAGTTCAAAGTCAGGTTACTTGGACCGAGGATCAGCAAGCCATGATTCACTATTTATAAAAATGAAAAGGAAAACAAGATGAAAAAAACACTAAGCATTTTACTCGTAACAGTAGCCACCCTAACCATGGCAGCTTGTGGTAACACTACTACAGAAAAAGCTACCACACAGTCTAGCACAGAAACAAGTCAAAAGGCGAGCACAGAGACGACTTATCCACTAACGGTCAAAACCTATGACGCGAAAGGGAATGAAGTCGAACAAGTCTTTGACAAGGCACCTGAAAAAGTTATCACCAACAATCTTTCAACCACTGAAATCTTATTGGAGTTGGGGTTGAAGGATAAAATTGCTGGCATGCTTAACCCTGATAATGCTGTGACGGACAAATACAAGGACGCGATTGCGACTATTCCTCAAATTGGGGATAAAAAAACAGTCTCACAAGAGACAGTCCTTTCTTATGAGCCAGACTCTGTGATGGGTCGAAACATGATGTTTTCTGAAAAATCCTTGGGGACAGTTAGTACTTGGAATGAAAACAAAATCCCAGTTTATACTCAAAAAGCTTCTCTCTCAACAATTCAGCAAGATTTGGGAAATATTGTAGAAGATGTCAAAAATCTTGGAATGATTTTTAATGTTCAGGACAAGGCCAATGAATACGCAGCCCAATTACAAACTAAAATTGACGCTGTTAAGAAAGCAAATCCAGCAAGCCAAGGTGAAAAGAAAAAGGCTTTGATTATGGTTGCTTATAATGATGAAACCTTCGGTGCCTACAAGTCTGCTTTGCAAGAAAGTTTGCTGAACCAACTTGGTTATACAAACGTTGCTACGGGGACATCAGGCTTGACCTTGGAAAATCTCGTGTCAATGGATCCTGAATTGATTATCTATGTAACCAGCGACCGCAATAAAAAATTGGATGAAAAAGCAGTAGAGTTGATGAAGGCAAATGCTGTTTTGGAAAGCGTTCCTGCTATTAAGAATCAAAAAATCATGACCATCTCTTACGATGAGTTGATGGATTATGGTCCAGCAGTGATTGATTCCCTTGAGAAAATCAATGACTTTATCAATAAATAATGAGTTTGATTGGGAAGGAATTCAAGTCAAAATTAGCCTTCCTTCTAACTACGATCCCAATCAAACCTATCCGGCTATTTTATTGAATGATGGAAACTTGGACTTCTTATCGTCCCTTTCCGAATCTGTGATTTTAGTGGGTTTGACCTCTAAAAATCGCTTAGACGACTACACTCCCTGGGCGACATCGGCTTTGAGAGATGGAGCTCCAGATTTTGGAGGTCAGGCCAATGTCTATCATGATCATTTATTTGGAGGTCTTTTAGATAAGTTGCACTCGCTTTATCGACTGGATGAAAATCGCCTTGCCTACGGAGGTTATTCACTCGGTGGTTTGGTGGCAGTCTACAGTCTTTTCAGCTTTGACAAGGTTTCCTGTGTCTTCTCCATCTGCAGTTCCTTTTGGTATCCTGATTTTGTGACTTACTGCAAGGAAGAAAGTGTGAAAAATCTAGACTGTTTGCTGTATTTACAGAATGGTCAAACAGAAGGAGCACACCATACTAATCGCTTAGCTCAAGCACCAGCCTATGCTGAGCAGATCCATACCAGTCTTCAGAAATGCTATCCGAACGGCCAGTTTGTCTTTGATCCTTATGGACACCATGAACAAGTAGCTGAGCGATTTCTAGCTTTTTCTAGCTGGTTGGCCCAAAAATGGAAAATCGAATAAAAAATTTATCCCTTGGATTTTGCCAAGGGATTGTTGTATTTATTTAACTAAGTTTTTCTCTTTTCTTATCTGGATTCCATACGAAGCTTGCGATAAAGCTGAAGATGATAGTTAGGATAGCGAGGATAATGGCAAGGATGAGAGCAGGTATGCGGATAAGCCACCAGAGTGGGTTTGGTTTTTTATCATTGTGCCATTGTTTCGTTTCGTCGTCCAAACGTTGGAATTCTGATTGGATACGATTGGCTACTGTTTCAATGCCTTCATCATTCATTTTCTTGATATCTGAGATATCGATTGGATTTCCAAAGTTCATATCGACACGCTCACGGCTAACCAAACCTTTCAAGGTCATGGGACCTGTATAGGTAACAGGCATGATACGGACCTTGGCCATTTTGGCAATCAGAGCTACGCCCCCCTTGACATCGTTTGAGTGACGGCTCCCACTTGGAAACATGATAAGAGAGCGATCACTTTTTTTGAGAACATTGATAGGATATTTGATGGCAGAAGCGCTAGGATTTTCACGGTCGATAGGAAAGGCACCACACATACGAATCCACCAACCAAAGATACGGTTGGTAAAGAGCTCTTTTTTGGCCATAAAGATAAACTGTTTTGGTTTGGTCGCAAAGGCCATGTAAACAGGATCCCACCAGGTACGGTGAGGTGCAACCAGAATATAATTTTCATCTTGATTAGGAATTTTATCAGTATTATGATAGTGGGCATTGCCATTGATGGACCATAGGAGCAAGACAACCAATCCACGTAAATAAGTATAAAACATGCGATCTCCTTCGATTGTTTTCTTGTTATTATTATACCTTATCAAAGGAGGGCTGGCAAACTTTTCCCTTGACTAGGTCCATATTTGGGATGAGATTAGAATTCTTTTAGAAAAAATGATATGATAGAATTTATGGATAAAAATAAGATTATGGGATTAACCCAAAGAGAAGTCAAGGAAAGACAGGCTAAGGGCTTGGTCAATGATTTTACTGCTTCGGCCAGTACCAGCACTTGGCAAATCGTTAAACGAAATGTCTTTACCCTTTTTAACGCTTTGAACTTTGCCATTGCTTTGGCACTAGCCTTTGTGCAGGCTTGGAGCAATCTGGTCTTCTTTGCTGTTATCTGCTTTAACGCTTTTTCTGGAATTGTGACCGAGCTACGGGCCAAACACATGGTGGACAAGCTCAATCTCATGACCAAGGAAAAGGTCAAAACCATCCGTGATGGCCAAGAAGTGGCTCTGAATCCTGAAGAATTGGTGTTAGGAGATGTCATTCGTTTGTCTGCTGGAGAGCAGATTCCCAGTGATGCCTTGGTTTTGGAAGGCTTTGCAGAAGTCAATGAAGCCATGTTGACGGGGGAAAGTGATTTGGTGCAAAAGGAAGTTGATGCCTTGCTTTTGTCAGGAAGTTTCCTAGCTAGTGGGTCAGTTTTAGCTCAAGTTCACCATGTCGGTGCAGACAACTATGCTGCCAAACTCATGCTGGAAGCCAAGACCGTTAAACCAATCAACTCTCGTATCATGAAATCGCTGGACAAGTTAGCAGGTTTTACTGGAAAGATTATCATTCCCTTTGGTCTAGCTCTCTTGCTAGAAGCCTTGCTTTTAAAAGGCTTACCTCTCAAGTCATCTGTTGTAAATTCGTCAACAGCCCTTTTGGGGATGTTGCCCAAGGGAATTGCCCTTTTGACCATCACGTCGCTCTTGACTGCGGTGATTAAGTTGGGCTTGAAAAAGGTCTTGGTGCAGGAGATGTACTCTGTTGAGACCTTGGCGCGCGTGGATATGCTCTGTTTGGACAAGACGGGTACCATCACCCAAGGAAAGATGCAGGTAGAGGCTGTTCTTCCTCTGACGGAAACTTATGGTGAAGAGGCTATTGCCAGCATCCTGACAAGCTATATGGCCCATAGTGAGGATAAGAATCCAACTGCCCAAGCTATTCGCCAGCGTTTCCAAGGCGAAGTAGCCTATCCTATGCTCTCTAATCTTCCTTTTTCAAGCGACCGCAAGTGGGGAGCCATGGAATTGGAAGGTCTGGGAACAGTTTTCTTAGGTGCACCTGAGATGTTGCTGGACTCTGAAGTCCCAGAAGCCAGAGAGGCCTTGGAGAGAGGTTCACGTGTCTTGGTCTTAGCTCTCAGTCAGGAGAAATTAGACCATCACAAACCACAAAAACCATCTGATATTCAGGCTCTAGCCTTGCTGGAAATCTTGGACCCTATTCGAGAGGGAGCAGCAGAGACGCTGGACTATCTCCGTTCTCAGGAAGTGGGCCTCAAGATTATCTCTGGTGACAATCCAGTTACGGTATCCAGCATTGCCCAGAAGGCTGGTTTTGAGGACTATGACAGCTATGTAGATTGCTCGAAAATTACGGATGAGGAATTGGTTGCTATGGCTGAAGAGACTGCCATTTTCGGACGTGTTTCCCCTCATCAAAAGAAACTCATCATCCAAACGCTGAAAAAAGCGGGGCATACAACAGCTATGACAGGGGATGGAGTTAATGATATTCTGGCCCTTCGTGAGGCGGATTGTTCCATCGTAATGGCGGAGGGAGATCCTGCGACTCGTCAGATTGCCAATTTGGTTCTCTTGAACTCTGACTTTAATGATGTTCCTGAGATTCTTTTTGAAGGTCGTCGTGTGGTCAATAACATTGCCCATATCGCCCCGATTTTCTTGATAAAGACCATTTATTCTTTCTTGCTCGCAGTTATCTGTATTGCCAGTGCTTTACTAGGTCGGTCTGAGTGGATCTTGATTTTCCCCTTCATTCCGATCCAGATTACCATGATTGACCAGTTCGTGGAAGGTTTCCCACCATTCGTTCTGACTTTTGAGCGAAATATCAAACCTGTTGAGCCAAACTTCCTCAGAAGATCCATGCTTCGTGCTCTACCAAGTGCTCTCATGGTTGTGTTCAGCGTTCTTTTTGTGAAAATATTTGGAAGTAGCCAAGCTTGGTCTGAGTTAGAAATCTCAACTCTACTCTATTATCTCTTGGGGTCAATTGGTTTCTTATCTGTATTTAGAGCCTGCATGCCATTTACCCTCTGGCGTGTCCTCTTGATTGTTTGGTCAGTAGGAGGCTTTCTAGCCACAGCTCTCTTCCCAAGAATTCAAAAACTGCTTGAAATTGCGACACTTACAGGACAAACACTACCTGTTTATGGTGTCATGATGTTGGTCTTTACCGTAATTTTCATCCTGACTAGTCGCTATCAAGCCAGAAAATAAAGAAAGGCTGCAATCTGTGGATTGCGGTCTTTTTAGGTACAAGATTGCCAGCTGAAATGTGGTATAATAAGAGGTAATAGAGTTTTGGAAAGTGAGAGAAGATGATTTCAAAGAGATTAGAATTGGTGGCTTCCTTTGTGCCACAGGGAGCCTTTTTACTCGATGTAGGGAGTGACCATGCTTATCTGCCTATCGACTTGGTCGAAAGAGGACAAATCAAAAGTGCCATTGCAGGTGAGGTGGTGGAAGGTCCCTACCAATCTGCAGTCAAAAATGTTGAGGCTCACGGCCTAAAGGAGAAAATCCAAGTCCGTTTAGCCAATGGCTTGGCAGCTTTTGAAGAGGCAGATCAGGTATCAGTCATCACTATTGCTGGCATGGGCGGCCGTTTGATTGCTAGGATTTTAGAAGAAGGCTTGGACAAGTTAGCTAATGTAGAGCGTTTAATCCTCCAACCCAATAATCGTGAAGACGACTTGCGTATCTGGCTACAAGAGAATGGGTTTCAGATTGTGGCTGAAAGCATCTTAGAAGAAGCTGGCAAGTTTTACGAGATTTTGGTGGTGGAAGCAGGACAAATGAATCTGTCAGCCAGTGATGTTCGCTTTGGACCTTTCTTGTCCAAAGAGGTCAGTCCAGTCTTTGTCCAAAAATGGCAAAAAGAAGCTGCTAAGCTAGAGTTCGCCCTTGGACAAATCCCTGAAAAAAATTTGGAAGAACGTCAAGTTCTAGTAGATAAGATTCAAGCCATCAAGGAGGTGCTCCATGAAAGCAAGTGAAGTGATTAACGCATATGAAGCCTTTTGCCCTCAGGAATTTTCAATGGAGGGAGATAGTCGCGGATTGCAAATTGGCACTTTGGACAAGGATATCCAAAGAGTCATGGTTGCTCTGGATATTCGTGAAGAAACGGTGGCTGAAGCCATTGAAAAGGGTGTAGACTTGATTATTGTCAAGCACGCGCCGATTTTCCGTCCTATCAAGGACTTGGTAGCCAGCCGTCCACAAAATCAGATTTACATTGATCTCATCAAGCATGACATCGCAGTTTATGTCAGCCATACCAATATTGACATCGTTGCAAATGGTCTCAATGATTGGTTTTGTCAGATGCTAGGTATCGAGGAAACGACTTATCTGCAGGAGACAGGTCCTGAACGTGGAATTGGTCGTATTGGGAATGTTCAGCCTCAGACATTTGGGGAATTGGCCCAGCATGTCAAGCAAGTCTTTGGTTTAGATAGCCTTCGATTGGTGCATTATCAAGAGACTGACTTGCAGAAACCTATTTCAAGAGTGGCCATCTGTGGTGGGAGCGGGCAGTCTTTCTATAAGGATGCTTTAGCTAAAGGAGCGGATGTCTATATCACTGGTGATATTTACTACCACACTGCCCAGGATATGTTGTCTGATGGCTTGCTATCCTTGGATCCAGGTCACTATATCGAAGTGCTTTTTGTGGAAAAAATTTCAGAGCTTCTTAATCAATGGAAAGAGGAAAAAGGCTGGACAATCGATATTGTACCTAGTCAAGCATCGACCAATCCTTTCCACCATATCTAGTAAGAAAGTGAAAACAATGAAAAAAGTTGCCATTATCGGAGCAGGAATTGTGGGAGCAACAGCAACATACTACCTCTCTAAAGAAAGTGACCTAGAACTAACCGTCTTTGACCATGGACAAGGTCAGGCTACCAAGGTCGCAGCAGGAATTATCAGTCCTTGGTTTTCCAAACGCCGCAATAAAGCATGGTACAAAATGGCGCGCTTGGGGGCTGATTTTTATGTGGATTTGTTGGCTGATTTAGAAAAGTCAGGGCAAGAAATCGACTTTTACCAACGTTCGGGAGTCTTTCTCCTGAAAAAGGATGAAACTAAGTTGGAAGAACTCTATCAACTAGCCCTCCAGCGCAGAGAAGAATCTCCCTTGATAGGGCAATTAGCCGTTCTGGACCAAGCATCAGCTAATGAATTATTCCCTGGCTTGCAGGGATTTGACCGCTTGCTCTATGCTTCTGGTGGAGCGAGAGTAGATGGCCAACTTTTAGTGACTCGTTTGCTGGAAGCCAGTCAGGTTAAGCTGGTCAAAGAAAAAGTGACTCTGACACCTTTAGCATCAGGTTACCAGATTGACGAAGAGGTGTTTGATCAGGTTATTTTAGCGACGGGAGCTTGGTTAGGAGACATTTTGGATCCTTTAGGATATGAGGTAGATGTTCGTCCCCAAAAGGGGCAACTCCGAGATTATCAACTTGCACAAGACATGGAAGCTTACCCTGTTGTTATGCCAGAAGGGGAGTGGGATTTGATTCCTTTTGCAGGTGGGAAATTATCCCTAGGCGCTACCCATGAAAATGATATGGGATTTGATTTGACGGTAGATGAAACCTTACTCCAACAAATGGAGGAGGCAGCCTTGCCTCACTATCCAGTCTTGGCAGTAGCGACTTCAAGAGCTGAGCGTGTGGGAATCCGTGCCTATACCAGTGATTTCTCTCCTTTCTTTGGACAAGTACCTGGCTTATCAGGTGTCTATGCTGCTAGTGGACTAGGTTCCTCAGGCCTCACAACTGGTCCTATCATTGGTTACCATCTAGCTCAACTGATCCAAGACAAGGAGTTGACCTTGGACCCTCTAAACTACCCAATTGAAAACTATGTCAAACGGGTAAAAAGCGAATAAGTATTTTACTGAAATTTTATCCTACCCTCTAGGATGGCAAATGACATTCCCTATCAAAAATGGTAAAATAAGAAAAAATAATCTGAGAATCGAGGAAAGAAGATGCAAGAAAAGATTTTGGTAACGGGTGGAGCAGGTTTTATCGGAACCCACACTGTTATTGAGTTAATCCAAGCAGGTCATCAAGTTGTTGTGGTGGATAACCTTGTTAATAGTAACAGAAAAAGTTTAGAAGTTGTTGAAAGAATCACAGGAGTTGAAATTCCGTTTTATGAGGCAGATATCCGTGACACAGATACCCTCAGAGATATTTTCAAGCAAGAAGAACCAACTGGTGTCATTCATTTTGCTGGCTTGAAGGCTGTCGGTGAATCTACCCGTATTCCTCTTGCCTACTATGACAATAATATCGCTGGAACTGTTAGTCTTTTGAAGGTCATGGAAGAAAACAACTGTAAAAACATCATTTTCAGTTCTTCTGCGACAGTTTACGGAGATCCTCATACAGTGCCAATCTTGGAAGATTTCCCACTTTCAGTGACCAATCCATATGGCCGTACCAAACTCATGCTTGAGGAAATTTTGACCGATATCTACAAGGCGGACTCAGAATGGAATGTGGTCTTACTTCGTTATTTCAACCCAATCGGAGCTCATGAGAGCGGAGATTTGGGAGAAAATCCAAACGGTATTCCAAACAATCTCTTGCCATATGTGACTCAAGTAGCCGTTGGAAAATTAGAGCAAGTGCAAGTGTTTGGAGATGATTACGATACGGAAGATGGAACTGGTGTTCGTGACTATATCCACGTTGTCGATTTGGCTAAAGGTCACGTTGCAGCTCTGAAAAAAATCCAAAAAGGTTCAGGCCTAAACGTTTATAACCTTGGAACAGGTAAAGGCTACTCAGTTCTTGAAATTATCCAAAACATGGAAAAAGCGGTGGGACGTCCAATTCCTTACCGTATCGTAGACCGTCGCCCAGGGGATATCGCAGCCTGCTATTCAGATCCTGCAAAAGCCAAAGCAGAACTCGGCTGGGAAGCAGAATTAGGCATCACCCAAATGTGTGAAGACGCATGGCGTTGGCAAAGCAAGCATCCAAATGGATTTGAAGACTAAGATGGTGATGTCAATCATTGTCCCCTGTTTAAACGAAGAGGAAGTACTTCCTCTTTTTTATCAGGCTTTGGAAGCTTTACTTCCAGATTTGGAGACAGAAATCGAGTATGTCTTTGTCGACGATGGATCAAGTGATGGGACCTTGGAACTCTTAAAGTCCTATCGGGAGCAAAATCCGGCAGTTCATTATATTTCTTTCTCTCGAAATTTTGGCAAAGAAGCAGCTCTCTATGCAGGCTTGCAATATGCGACAGGAGATTTGGTGGTGGTGATGGATGCAGACCTCCAAGATCCTCCTAGTATGTTGCTTGAGATGAAAGCTCTACTAGACAAAAATGCAGACTTGGACTGTGTTGGAACACGCAGAACCAGTCGAGGGGGAGAACCCTTCTTTCGCAGTTTCTGTGCTGATATCTTTTACCGCCTTATGCAAAAAATTAGTCCAGTAGCCCTGCCCTCAGGTGTCCGTGATTTTCGCATGATGAGAAGATCTGTAGTCGATGCTATTTTAAGCCTGACCGAGTCCAATCGTTTTTCTAAAGGACTTTTTGCCTGGGTGGGTTTTAAAACCTACTATCTGGACTATCCAAATGTCGAAAGGCAGGCCGGTAAGACCAGTTGGAGTTTTAGGCAACTCTTTTTCTACTCTATTGAAGGGATTGTTAACTTTTCAGATTTTCCCTTGATTATAGCCTTTGTGGCTGGTCTCCTATCTTGTTTTATTTCTCTGCTTATGACCTTTTTTGTTGTGGTTCGGACTCTCATTTTGGGCAATCCGACATCAGGTTGGACCTCTCTGATGGCTGTTATTCTCTTTCTTGGTGGGATTCAACTCTTGACCATTGGGATTCTCGGCAAGTATATCAGTAAGATTTATCTAGAGACTAAAAAAAGACCACTTTATCTCGTCAAAGAAAAAAGTGACCTTCCTGATTTTACAGAAAAAAATAAAGAGAAAAGACTATAATTTTGCATGGAAATATGCTAAACTAGAAGGAGTGGAACGTTCTTGTCGGTATTAGAGTTAATCTTTAATCAAGGCACGTGTCGGACAGTTTCTAACAGCTTCTATGACGTCCTGACTAGGAGAGATTTCTTTTTCTAGTTGGTCAGGGTCATCGTAAAAACGCACGATTCCATTATCGTGGTAATCAAATAATTCAGAATAAGTTTGGCAAAGCCCACAGGCAATGCAACGTTCAGGTATAAGTGTGATTTTCATATTTATATTGTAATAAGAAAAGTAAAAAAAAACAAGGAGTAAGGTATGGCAAAAGAACCGTGGCAAGAAGATATTTATGAGAATCAAGAAGAAACAAGATCAGAACGTCGTAAGAGAGAACAAGGTGGAGGAGTGCTGGCTAATCGTATCTTGACTATTTTAGCAAGTATTTTCTTTGTGATTGTAGTCGTGATGATTATTGTTCTGATCTATCTTTCATCAGGTGGGAGTAATCGCACGGCAGCCTTGAAAGATTTTCACGATTCAGATACAAAAGTAGAGCAAGTTTCTTCTACTTCTAGTAGTAGTTCAGAGCAGGCATCTTCTAGTTCAGAGGAGAAGGTAGAAGAGTCATCTAGTAGCTCAGAACATCCAAATGATCCAGAAGGAACTACAAAAGTTATGGCTGGAGAAGGAGAAGCAGCCATTGCCGCTCGTGCAGGAATCTCGATTGCTCAGTTAGAGGCTTTGAACCCTGGGCATATGGCTACAGGATCTTGGTTTGCTAATCCAGGTGATGTTGTCAAAATCAAATAGGAGTTGATATGAAAACAATTCAAATTGCTATTGACGGCCCTGCTTCAAGTGGTAAGAGTACGGTCGCAAAGATTATTGCCAAGGATTTTGGATACACCTACCTAGATACAGGTGCTATGTATCGTGCGGCGACCTATATGGCTCTCAAGAACCAATTAGGAGTGGAAGAGATTGAGGAAATTTTAGCCTTATTGGACCAGCATCCAATCAGTTTTGGACGCTCAGAAACTGGAGAACAGCTTGTCTTTGTAGGAGATGTGGATATTACCCATCCTATCCGTGAAAATGAAGTGACCAATCATGTTTCAGCTATTGCAGCAATTCCTGAAGTACGAGAGAAACTAGTTTCTCTCCAACAAGAGATTGCCCAGCAAGGTGGGATTGTCATGGATGGTCGTGATATTGGGACTGTTGTATTGCCACAAGCAGAATTGAAAATTTTCCTAGTAGCTTCTGTAGATGAAAGAGCAGAGCGCCGTTACAAGGAAAATATTGCCAAGGGGATTGAAACAGACCTTGAAACCCTAAAAGAGGAAATTGCTGCGCGTGACTATAAGGATAGCCATCGTGAGACTTCACCTCTCAAACAAGCAGAGGACGCTGTCTACCTTGATACAACTGGCTTGAACATTCAAGAAGTAGTTGAAAAAATCAAAGCAGAAGCTGAAAAAAGAATGTAGATGTAGAAAAGCCGATAGATTGATATCGGTTTTTTTCTAAATTTGTCAAAATGCTGATTTTAAGGTATAATAGTTGCTGTTCGAGAAATTTTGATTTTCAAAGAATAGTGAATGATGATAAGGAGAAACCATGAACAACCTACCAAATTGCCCAAAATGTAACTCAGAGTATGTCTACGAAGACGGTGCCCTACTGGTTTGCCCAGAGTGTGCTTATGAGTGGAATCCTGCTGAAGTTGCAGATGTAGAAGAGGGTCTTGTTGCTATCGATGCCAACGGAAATAAATTGGCTGACGGTGATACAGTAACTCTCATCAAGGACTTGAAAGTAAAAGGTGCGCCAAAAGATTTGAAACAAGGGACGCGCGTGAAAAATATCCGCATCGTAGAAGGCGACCACAATATCGACTGTAAAATCGATGGCTTCGGTGCCATGAAACTCAAATCAGAGTTTGTGAAGAAAATTTAAGTATGTCAAAACACTATAAACTTGTATTTTATAGCCGTATCTTCTTGTTTCTAGCGGCTTTTACGGGAGTTTATCTTGAAATCGCCAAGCATGGTGGATTTGGGATGCTGCTCTATTATACGGTTCTGTCAAATCTTTTAGTAGCGATTTTTACGCTCTATCTCTTAAAGGTTATGAGCCGTTTAGGTGAAAACTGGCAAAGACCAAGTCTCTTGCGCTTAAAAGGTGGAGTCACCATGAGTATCATGATTACCTGTGTGATTTACCATTTCCTCTTAGCGCCCATTGCGACTAATTTCTATACTCTGGAAAATTTCCTTTGCCACTATATCGTTCCCCTTTGGTTTTTAGCGGATACCCTCTTTTTTGACAAACAGGGTCAATACAATATTTGGGATCCAGTTGTGTGGACGATTTTACCCTTGCTGTATATGATTTTTGCTCTTTTTAATGGCTTGGTACTGAAACTAGACATTCCCAATTCTAAGGTCAGTCCTTTCCCTTACTTCTTTTTGAATGTGAATAAGGGTTGGGATGTCGTGTTCAAGTGGTGTCTGATTATCTTTGTTGCCTATATGGTGGCAGGATTTATCTTCTACTTTATCAAGCAAATCAAGAGAAAGTCATCCTAATACTCTTCGAAAATCTCTTTAAACCACGTCAGTTTCGCCTTGCCGTATATATGGTTACTGACTTCGTCAGTTTCATCTACAACCTCAAAACCATGTTTTGAGCTGACTTCGTCAGTTCTATCTACAATCTCAAAGCAGTGCTTTGAGCAACCTGCGGCTAGCTTCCTAGTTTGTTCTTTGATTTTCATTGAGTATAAGACACAAGGGATTCATTGTCGAGTTTAAGAAGGAGTCTATACACCAAAGAGGCTTCTTCTTTTCTTGCTTGTTTGATAAGTATCAAAAAAGTAGAAGATTAAGAGAAATATAGAAAGAGATTTCATGAAACAATTTTTAGAACGGGCCAGTATTTTGGCTCTCTCCCTCGTTTTGATTACATCCTTTTCCATCTCGAGTGCCTTGCCAGCTATGTTTGACTATTATCAAGGCTATCCTAAGGAACAAATTGAGCTCTTGGTGAGCTTGCCATCTTTTGGGATCATGATTATGTTACTACTAAATGGTTTCTTAGAAAAAATATTTTCTGAGCGATTACAGATTAGTTTGGGATTGCTGATTTTATCACTGAGCGGAACAGCACCCTTTTGGTATCAAGCCTATCCCTTTGTCTTTGGAACACGGATTCTTTTTGGTTTGGGTGTTGGGATGATTAATGCCAAGGCCATTTCCATTATCAGTGAACGCTATCAAGGAAAAACGCGAATTCAGATGTTAGGACTACGCGGTTCTGCAGAGGTCGTTGGGGCTTCTCTCATTACCTTGGCAGTCGGCCAATTGTTGGCCTTCGGTTGGACAGCTACCTTCCTAGCCTATAGTGCTGGATTTTTGGTATTAACCCTTTATCTGCTCTTTGTACCTTATGGAAAAGAAAAGAAAGAAGTCAAGAAAAAAGCGAAGGAAGTAAGTCGCTTAACTCGAGAAATGAAAGGCTTGATTTTTATCCTAGCTATCGAAGCGGCAGTTGTAGTTTGTACCAATACAGCTATTACCATCCGTATTCCAAGTTTGATGGTGGAAAGAGGGCTTGGAGATGCCCAGTTATCTAGTTTTGTTCTTAGTGTCATGCAGTTAATCGGGATTGTGGCTGGTGTTAGTTTTTCTTTCCTGATTTCAATATTTAAAGAGAAACTGCTCCTCTGGTCTGGTATTACCTTCGGCTTAGGGCAAATTGTGATTGCCCTGTCTCCATCCTTGTGGGTGGTAGTGGCAGGAAGCATTTTGGCTGGTTTTGCTTACAGTGTAGCCTTGACGACGGTCTTTCAACTTGTCTCTGAAAGAATTCCAGCCAAACTCCTCAATCAAGCAACCTCATTTGCGGTTTTAGGCTGTAGTTTTGGAGCCTTTACGACTCCATTTGTTCTAGGTGCGATTGGCTTACTAACTCACAATGGGATGTGGGTCTTTGCCATTCTAGGATCTTGGTTGATTGTAACCTCTATCTTTGTTATGTACCTACTTCAAAAGAGAGCTTAGGATTGATTCCTAAGTTTTTCTTTTTGGAGCTTTTGTACCCGGACAATTATAGATTTTCTAGCTTGTTACGAGACTAATTTCTTGATAAAATAGAAATTATGACGAGATATAAAGCAACTATTTCCTATGATGGTTATGCCTTTGCTGGTTTTCAGCGCCAGCCTCATGCGCGTAGCGTTCAGGAAGAAATTGAAAAAACCTTGACTAGATTGAATAAGGGGAAAGCCATCACTGTTCACGGTGCTGGTAGGACTGATAGTGGGGTTCATGCTTTGGGACAGGTCATTCATTTTGACTTGCCTTATCAAATGGATGAGGAAAAACTTCGCTTTGCTCTGGACACCCAGTCTCCTGAAGATATTGATGTGATTTCAATTGAGCTTGTGGCGGATGATTTTCATTGTCGTTATGCCAAGCACAGCAAGACCTATGAGTTTATCGTGGATAGGGGTCGTCCTAAAAATTCCATGCGCCGTCACTATGCCACTCACTTTCCTTATCCGCTTGATGTAGAGCGGATGCAGGAGGCCGTCAAAAAGCTTGAGGGGACCCATGATTTTACAGGTTTTACAGCCTCTGGAACCAGTGTGGAGGATAAGGTTCGTACCATTACAGAAGCTAGTCTCAGGGTTGATGAGACAGGACAATTTTTAACCTTCACCTTTTCAGGAAATGGTTTCTTGTATAAGCAGATTCGCAATATGGTGGGGACACTACTCAAAATCGGCAATAATCGTATGCCAGTGGAGCAGATTGACTTGATTTTAGAGAAGAAGGACAGGCAGCTTGCAGGTCCCACTGCAGCACCTAATGGCTTGTATTTAAAGGAGATTCGTTATGAAGAATAATCGTATTTTAGCACTTTCTGGAAATGATATTTTTAGTGGCGGTGGATTATCGGCTGATTTAGCCACTTATACTTTGAACGGCTTGCATGGCTTTGTAGCAGTAACTTGTTTGACAGTTTTGACAGAGAAGGGATTTGAAGTCTTTCCAACTGATGATGCCATTTTTCAACATGAATTAGATAGCTTGCGTGATGTGGAGTTTGGGGGAATTAAAATCGGTCTTCTACCAACTGTTAGTGTGGCTGAGAAGGCATTGGACTTTATCAAGCAGCGCCCAGGTGTGCCTGTGGTATTGGACCCTGTCTTGGTCTGCAAGGAAACGCACGACGTGGCTGTAAGTGAACTCTGCCAAGAGTTGATTCGCTTTTTCCCTCATGTCAGTGTGATTACGCCTAACCTCCCAGAAGCAGAATTATTGGCTAGTCAGGAAATTAAAACCTTGGAAGACATGAAGGCTGTAGCGCAGAAATTGCATGACTTAGGAGCGCCAGCAGTTATTATCAAGGGAGGCAATCGCCTTAGTCAGGACAAGGCTGTAGATGTCTTTTATGACGGACAAACCTTTACAGTCCTAGAAAATCCTGTCATCCAAGGCCAAAATGCTGGTGCAGGTTGTACTTTTGCCTCAAGCATTGCTAGTCACTTGGTTAAAGGTGATGAACTTTTACCAGCAGTAGAAAGCTCGAAGGCTTTCGTTTACCGTGCCATTGCACAAGCAGATCAATATGGAGTAAGACAATATGAAGCAAACCAAAACAACTAAAATCGCCCTTGTATCCCTCTTAACCGCCCTTTCTGTGGTTCTAGGTTATTTCTTGAAAATCCCAACACCCACAGGTATTCTAACACTCTTAGATGCGGGTATCTTCTTTACGGCCTTTTACTTTGGCAGTAAAGAGGGAGCCGTCGTTGGAGGATTAGCAGGTTTCTTGATTGACCTCTTATCAGGCTACCCTCAATGGATGTTCTTTAGCTTGGTCAACCATGGCTTGCAAGGATTTTTCGCAGGATTTAAAGGCAAAAGTCAGTGGCTAGGACTTATTTTGGCAACTATTGCCATGGTAGGGGGCTACGCCTTGGGTTCTACTTTAATGAATGGCTGGGCAGCAGCTCTACCAGAAATCCTACCAAATTTCATGCAAAATATAGTAGGGATGATTGTAGGATTTATTCTTAGTCAAAGTATCAAGAAGATTAAGTAAAGAGGCTGTGTAGAAAGTCCTAAAAATCAGCAAAAACGCATAGTATCAGGTGTTGAAATACCTGATACTATGCGTTTTATTGTGGGAAGATTTTCGAAGAATATTAATCAAAATAAAGCAAGTCTTTGCTGGTGCTTGTAAAGAGGTCAAAGCCATCCTTAGTAACCACACCGCAGTCTTCAATACGAACACCGACTTTACCAGGGATATAGATACCTGGTTCAACAGAGAAGCACATGCCTTCTTCGATGACCATGTCGTTTCCTTCCATGATAGATGGGAATTCGTGAACATCCATACCGATACCGTGACCGAGACGGTGGTTAAAGTACTCACCGTAACCAGCTTTTTCGATGACCTCACGGGCAGCGCGGTCCACTTCATGAGCAGTCACACCTGGTTTGATAAAGTCAAGAGCAGCTTGTTGGGCTTCAAGAGTCAAGTTGTAAATGTCTTTCTTGAATTGGTCTGGTTTACCGACAGCGACTGTACGAGTCATGTCTGATGCGTAACCGTTTACTAGAACACCAAGGTCAAAGAGGAGAAGAGCATCATTTTCAACCTTATTAGCTGCTGGAATGCCGTGTGGATTTGCAGCATTATCACCAGTCAAGACCATGGTATCAAAGCTCATTTCATAGCCTTCACGTTTCATAGCAAAGTCGATTTGGGCGATGATATCTGTCTCAGTTTTATCAAGAGAAATATTGTCAAAACCAACATTAACTGCTTTATCAGCATAGAGACCTGCCACCATCATTTTTTGCACTTCATCAGCTGATTTGATGAGGCGCATGCGTTGGATACGAGGAGTGAGGTTTTCAAACTCAGCAGTTTCAAAGACTGTTTTCAAGCCATGGTATTTGGTCAAGATGAGATTGTCAAACTCAACAGCAACGCGTTTGAAGTCAAGCTGTGGAAGAGCATGTTTCATTTTTTGCCATGGGTTTTCAGAATCCACATAGCCCACAACTGGGAAGGAAACAGTGCTAGTAGCACGCTCAACTTCAAGAGCTGGGACAAAGAGGAGGGGTTCTTGATCCGCTAGGACAAAAAGGAACATTTGGCGTTCATGGGGATCACTGTAAAAGCCAGTGAGGTAATTGATTGTGACGGGGTCAGATACGACAGCGACGTCTAGTTTTTCTGATTCAAGATATGTTACGATTTGTTGTAATTTAGACATATGCTACCTTCTTTCTACCCCTCTATTTTGGCAAAAAATGAGAGAAAATGCAAGGGAGAAGGGTAAAAGAAAAGACAAAAAAACTCCGACAAGATAGCGGAGTTCTTTGATATGGTTTTTCTTTGTTTAAGAAAAGTCAACCTTGCTTTTTACGTCGCTGTATTCTTCAGCGATTTCTTGACTGAGGATGTCCTCATAGGTAGGGAGTTGGATGTCCTGGCCGTATTTCTTCTTGAGGGCAGTAGTGACTAGGCGATAGGCCAGATTGGCATTACGAGAGAGGATAGGCCCGTGGAAGTAGGAACCAAAGACATTTTTATAATGAACCCCTTCGCCGACCTTTTCTTCGTTGTTTCCATTTCCATAGACAACCTGTCCCAGCGGTTTTTGGTCATCTGAAAGGAAGGTGCGACCCTGGTGATTTTCAAAACCATAGTAGGTTTCATTGAAATCTTCATTGTGAATCTTGATGTCACCGATAAAGCGGTTATTAGTCTGGTTGAGGGTATAATGGCCCATGACACCGAGCCCTTCGATGCGTTTTCCTGAAGCCTCAACATAATATTGCCCCAATAGTTGGAAACCACCGCAGATAGCGAGAACCACACCGTCGTTTTGGATGTAGTTGTCAATGCTCTCTTTTTTAGCAGGTAGGTCGTCTGCAATGATACTCTGTTCAAAGTCTTGACCGCCACCGAAAAAGGCGATGTCGTAGTGGTTTTCATCAAAATCATCATGCAGTGAAACGATGTCAACCGTCACATGGGCCCCTAGTTTTTCAGCCACATACTTGAGCATGAGGATGTTTCCATTGTCCCCGTAGGTATTCATGAGGTTACCGTAGAGGTGAGCAATGTTGAGCTGATAAGGGTAAATGCCAGCTTTTGAGGAAAGTGAAGTATAAACCATTAGTTCATCTCCTTTCTAACAATCTGACGACTAGCCAGTAGTTCGCGGAATTCAAGCATAGCAGTATAGGTAGCCAGAATATAAGCATGCTTGCAGTCTTGGTTCTCAATGATCTTAAGAACTTGTTCCAGACTACTTGTTTCAGTGATTTTCTCAGCTGGATAGCCTGTTACTCGTAGACGACGTGCGATTTCAGAATGGCGAACACCACCAGCGTTGATTTCGGGAATGTCCATGTCAGTAATTTGTTCAAAATCAGCATCCCAGATCCAGCTTGTATCAATTCCGTCTGCATAGTTAGCGTTAAGGAGGACAGATAGGCTAAATGGATAAGGTGCTAGTTTAATCATTTCGATAGCTTGAGTTGCACCGACTGGATTTTTAATCAAGACGAGGGTACATTCCTTGTCACCGATATGGAAGGTTTCTTGGCGTCCAAAGACAGCACGGCTCTTATCAAATCCTTGCTTGATGAGTTGTGAATCTGCACCAAGGAAACGGGCGATGGCAACCGCAGCTAGGGCGTTGTAGATATTGTAGAGTCCACCGATTTGAATACCGTACTCTTGGCCGTCTATGAGAAAGCGAGAGCGATTGTTGGTCAACTCAACCAGTTCTGTCAAGCGATAGTCGAGATCAGGACGTTTACATCCACAGTCTTCACAGATATAGGCACCCAAATTTGCATAGGTATTATGCTCATATTTGAGGATGCCTTGGCAGTCAGGACAGAGAATCCCTTCGGTATTATAGTGAGCCAGCTGGGCTGGACCTTTCTCCAAGTCAAAACCAAAATACTCTACAGGATTTGGAATAGCTGGCTTGTAGAAAAGTGGACTGTCTCCATTAAGGAGAACAGTGGCAGTAGGCACTTTACGAATGGCATCCAAAATCATCTTGTAAGTTGTGTAAATCTCACCATAGCGGTCCATCTGGTCACGGAAGATATTGGTGATGACAAAAAGGCTTGGCTGGATATAGTCACAGATACGAGATAGACTGGCTTCATCGATTTCTAGAACGGCAATGTTTTTTCCGGTTTTAGAAGATTTGGCAGTCAGGAAAGTTGTTGCAATCCCTGTGATCATGTTGGCACCGCTTGGGTTGGTCAGAACTTGACCATAAACCTCTTTTAAAATGCCGACAGTGAGGGCGGTTGTCAGGGTTTTCCCATTGGTTCCAGTGACCACGACAATCTCGTAGTTTTTAGCTAGGTTTTGTAAAATATCTTTATCAAATTGAAGGGCAAGTTTTCCTGGGAGCGTACTTCCACGACCAAGACGGCTTAAAATGAAGTGGGAAGAACGCCCAGCAAGAAGGCCCAAAGTAGTTTTTAATTTCATGTTTCTATTATATCATAAAAGAGGGAAAAGACAGATTTGAGGTTCCGCAGAAGTAAAAACAGCCCAAAGAGGGCTGTTCGATATGATTAAATCTCAACTTAAATCGCAAACAAGTCATTCAAATTCTCAGCCAAGGTTGGGTGAGTGAAGATTTGTTTTGTGAAGTAAGTGTAAGGAATCTTGTTGTCCATAGCAACAGTGATGATGTTGATGATTTCTTGAGAACCTTCTGAGAAGATGCTTGCTCCAAGAATTTCTTTTGTTTCAGTATTAACAACAGCTTTGAAAGCTCCACGAAGGTCTCCATTTACGTGACCACGAGGCATGGCTGCAACAGGAATTTCCTTAACGGCGTATGGAAGTTTCAAATCAGCTGCTTGGCTTTCAGTCAAACCAACTTGTGAAAGTGCAGGTGTGATAAACATGGTGTTTGGTACATTGAGACGGTCTTCAAGTGTGTAGCTGCCATCTCCAGCAAGGTAGCTGTAAACAACACGGAAGTCATCAAGTGAAATGTAAGTAAATTGAAGGCCACCGTTGACATCTCCAACTGCAAAGACACCAGGAACGTTTGTTTGACAATGTTTGTCTACTTTAATAGCACCACGTTCAGTTAGTTCAATATCTGTATTTTCAAGTTGAAGTGGTTCTACATTTGGTTTACGTCCAGTTGCGTAGAGAAGGGCATCGAAACGGTAAGTTTCGTTTTCAGTTACGACAAGCACTTGGTCACCGTCGTTTTTGATTTCAGTAGTACGGATGTTTTGAAGCAATTCAATGCCGTCTTCTTCCATGTATTGTTTAGCAAGAGCTGCGATGGAAGGTTCTGCACGAGGAAGGAAAGTATCCAAGGCATCTAGGACTGTAACCTTGCTTCCAAGTTTGTTGTAAAGACCAGCAAATTCAAGACCGATATTTCCACCACCAAGGACTCCAAGTTTTTCAGGCAATTTGTCCAAGTTTTGGATACCTGTTGAGTCAAAGACATTTTTGCTTGTAGCAAGTCCAGGGATTGGCAAGACGTTTGAAACAGCACCAGTGTTGATGATGATTGTTTCAGCAGTCAGTTCTTTCTTTTCATCACCAGCTTGGATTTCAATGACTTTATTTGAAAGGAAGTGAGCTTCCGCATCAAAGATATCTACGCCTGTACCAGCAACAGTCGCATAGTTTTTACCGTTGAGGCGACCAGTGATAGTGTTTTTGGTAGCAATGACTTCTTCAAAAGACAAGTCTTTCTCAGCAGCAACTAGCAAGGTTTTAGTTGGGATACAACCAATGTTGATACAAGTTCCACCGTACATAGCTTTGCTACGTTCAACGAGGGCAACTTTTTTACCAGCTGAAGCCAATTTACCTGCTAGTGTTTTACCAGCTTTACCAAATCCGATAACGATTAAATCATAAGTTAACATTTATCTTCCTCCTATTCGAATTTTATTCTAGCACAAGAAAAAAACTTTTGCACAATTCTGCTACGCTTTAAAAAAGTTTATGAAATAGTGGAAAGTTTAACTTTATTTTCTCAGAAAAATCGTTTACATGACATTATCTACGGATTTAACTATCTTTTGCTTCTCTCTTGTGTTATACTAGATAGGTTGCAAAGAAAACAGTACTTTTCTTTTGTGGAAAAGAAGCAACACGATTTTGTATCCAGTATATGAAAATACGTCATAAAAAGAAAAGTATAAACTAAGCCCTATAGGGTGGCTTCGCACCACCTTTAGAAAGAAGAATAACGTGAAATTTAATGAATTAAACTTGTCTGCTGATTTGCTAGCAGAGATTGAAAAAGCTGGTTTTGTAGAAGCCAGTCCGATCCAAGAACAAACTATTCCATTGGCTCTTGAAGGCAAGGACGTTATCGGTCAAGCTCAGACTGGTACAGGAAAAACTGCAGCCTTTGGCTTGCCTACCCTTGAAAAAATCCGTACAGAAGAAGCGACCATCCAAGCCTTGGTCATCGCTCCAACACGTGAACTTGCTGTCCAAAGTCAAGAAGAACTCTTCCGCTTTGGTCGTAGTAAGGGAGTCAAAGTCCGCTCAGTATATGGCGGATCAAGCATTGAAAAACAAATTAAGGCTCTTAAATCTGGTGCCCATATCGTGGTGGGAACACCAGGTCGCCTCTTGGACTTGATTAAACGCAAGGCCTTGAAATTACAAGATATTGAAACTCTTATCCTTGACGAAGCGGATGAAATGCTCAACATGGGCTTCCTTGAAGACATTGAAGCTATCATCTCTCGTGTCCCTGAAAGCCGTCAAACCTTACTTTTCTCAGCAACTATGCCAGATGCCATCAAACGTATCGGTGTTCAGTTTATGAAAGAACCTGAGCATGTGAAGATTGCGGCTAAGGAATTGACAACAGAATTGGTTGACCAATACTATATCCGAGTTAAAGAGCAAGAAAAATTTGATACCATGACTCGTCTCATGGATGTGGAACAACCAGAACTTGCTATCGTATTTGGTCGTACAAAACGTCGTGTAGATGAATTGACTCGTGGTCTTAAAATCCGTGGCTTCCGTGCAGAAGGAATTCATGGTGATTTGGACCAAAACAAACGTCTTCGTGTCCTTCGTGACTTTAAAAATGGCAATCTTGATGTTTTGGTTGCGACAGACGTTGCAGCGCGTGGGTTGGATATTTCAGGTGTGACCCATGTCTATAACTACGATATTCCACAAGATCCTGAAAGTTATGTTCACCGTATCGGTCGTACAGGTCGTGCTGGTAAGTCAGGTCAGTCTATTACTTTCGTATCACCAAATGAAATGGGCTACCTCCAAATCATTGAAAACTTGACTAAGAAACGTATGAAAGGTCTCAAACCTGCAAGTGCAGAAGAAGCCTTCCAAGCTAAAAAACACGTAGCTCTCAAGAAAATTGAACGTGATTTTGCAGATGAGACTATCCGTGCCAACTTTGAGAAATTTGGTAAGGATGCTCGTAAGCTGGCTGCCGAATTTACTCCAGAAGAATTGGCAATGTATATCTTGAGTCTGACTGTTCAAGATCCAGATAGTCTTCCTGAAGTGGAGATTGCACGTGAAAAACCACTGCCATTTAAACCATCAGGTAATGGCTTCGGTGGTAAAGCTAAGGGAGGTCGTGGAGGCCGTCGTGGGGACGACCGTCGAGACCGTGATCGCCGTGGCAATGGTCGTCGTGATGATTTCAAAAAAGGAAGTCGTGGCAATGATCGTTTTGATAAAGACAGACGTTACCGTAATAAAGACAATAAAAAACCACGCAATACTTCAAGTGAAAAGCAAACAGGATTTGTTATTCGTAACAAGGGCGATAAATAAGAAAAAGCGGTTCAAAATGAATCGCTTTTTTATATAAGGAGACCGAATGGAAAAGAAAGATAAATAGATATATTATCTTCTTGTAATATTATAATACACAAAAATAGGGAGCTTGTCAATAGAAAAGAAGCAATTTAATTAAAAATATTCTTGTTTTTTCAAATTGCAATTAAATAAGCAATTTTCAGATAATAATTGAAAATTCAAGCTGTTTATGTTATAATGATAGCGATTAAATTCGAGGTGAAAAATGGCACATTTATTAGAAAAAACTAGAAAAATTACTTCTATCCTGAAGCGCTCAGACGAGCAGTTGCAGGAAGAACTTCCCTACAATGCGATTACCCGTCAATTGGCTGATATTATTGACTGTAACGCCTGTATCGTTAATAGCAAGGGACGTCTCCTTGGCTATTTTATGCGTTACAAAACCAATACAGATCGTGTAGAACAATTCTTCCAAACTAAAATTTTCCCTGATGACTATATTCAAGGTGCGAACATGATCTACGATACAGAAGCCAATCTGACAGTTGATCATGATTTAAGTATTTTCCCTGTGGAAAGTCGTGCCGACTTTCCAGACGGTTTGACGACCATTGCACCGATTCATGTATCAGGGATTCGCCTTGGTTCTTTGATTATTTGGCGCAATGATAAAAAATTCGAAGACGAGGACTTGATTCTTGTTGAGATTGCGAGTACCGTTGTTGGGATTCAACTTCTTAATTTCCAACGTGAAGAAGATGAGAAAAATATTCGTCGCCGTACTGCTGTTACCATGGCGGTTAATACCCTTTCTTACTCCGAACTCCGTGCTGTTTCAGCAATTTTAGGGGAATTAAATGGAAATGAAGGGCAGTTGACTGCGTCAGTGATTGCAGATCGTATCGGAATCACTCGCTCTGTGATTGTCAATGCCCTTCGTAAACTTGAGTCTGCAGGGATTATTGAAAGTCGCTCACTTGGAATGAAGGGAACCTATCTTAAGGTCTTGATTTCAGATATTTTTGAAGAAGTGAAGAAAAGAGATTACTAATGACTAAGGCTTTGATTTCGATTGATTATACAGAAGATTTTGTTGCAGATAGTGGAAAATTGACAGCAGGCGCTCCAGCTCAGGCGATTTCGGATGCTATCAGCAAGGTAACTCGATTAGCTTTTGAACGAGGAGATTACATCTTCTTTACAATAGATGCTCACGAAGAAAACGATTGTTTCCATCCAGAAAGCAAGCTATTTCCTCCTCACAATTTGATTGGGACTAGTGGACGCAATTTATATGGAGATTTGAGGGAGTTTTATCAAGAGCATGGTTCAGACAGTCGTATCTTTTGGATGGATAAACGCCATTACTCTGCTTTTTCAGGGACTGACCTGGATATCCGTTTGAGAGAGCGTCGAATTTCTACCGTTATCTTAACGGGTGTCTTGACGGATATCTGTGTCCTGCATACAGCTATAGATGCCTATAATCTAGGATATGATATCGAGATTGTTAAACCAGCTGTTGCTTCCATCTGGCCTGAAAATCATCAATTTGCCCTAGGTCATTTCAAAAACACACTTGGAGCTAAGTTAGTAGATGAAAATCTAAATGAACTTTCTGAGTAATTTGGTTGATGAAATGAAAAAAATTGAAAAAAAGTGTTGACAAGCATCCCAAAAGTTGATATACTAGTAAAGTAATCGACGCGGGGATGGCGGAATTGGCAGACGCGCAGGACTAAGGATCCTGTGACCGCTTTAGGTCGTGAGGGTTCAAGTCCCTCTCTCCGCATAGGATAAGAGTTAGCTGAGGCTAGCTCTTTTTTGTAAGCTTTATAATATCTATGGCGGGCGTCTATCGCTTTCAGATAAATAATTAATATAGTTTAAAATTTCTCCTGATTTTCTCTACTCTTTCTATTTTTTCCGAATAAATAGATAGAACCATCAAATCTAGTAAAATTAGATTTAAAAATATGGTATAATAGAAGGAGGAAATGGATGACTTTAAGACATCCGGGCATCAGCCCGACCAACGATTTGGTTGCTAAGAAAATTTTCAGCAATCCAGAAATTACTTGTCAATTTATTCGCGATATGCTGGATTTACCAGCAAAAAATGTGACCATTTTGGAGGGAAGCAATATTCACGTATTACCCTCCATGCCTTATTCAGCGCAGGATTTCTATACCAGTATAGATGTTTTGGCGGAGTTGGACAATGGCACTCAAGTAATCATTGAAATTCAGGTGCATCATCAGAATTTTTTCATCAATCGCCTGTGGGCTTATCTGTGTAGTCAGGTCAATCAAAACCTAGAAAAAATTCGTCAGCGTGAAGGTGATACCCACCAAAGTTACAAGCATATCGCACCTGTTTACGCAATCGCTATTGTAGATAGTAATTATTTCCAAGATGACTTAGCTTTTCACAGTTTCAGTATGCGGGAGGACACGACAGGTGAGGTCTTAACTATCACAAACAATGGACAAGAAAACCATCTGGTTAAGATGGCGTTCTTGGAACTGAAAAAATACAGAGAAACCAGCAAAGACGAGGTTCGTAAGCCGTGGTTGGAGTTTTTCGGGAACAAGCCCTTTACTCAAGAACCCGAGCGAGCCATTAGCCAAGCAGACCAACTGCTAGACTATAAGAGCTGGTCCGAGGAGGACAGGAAAATGTTTAGTCAACTACGTATGCGTGAAGAACAAGCCTTGTTAGCACAGGACTATGCCTTGGAAACTGCTAGGGCAGAAGGAATTGAACAAGGCCGAGCAGAGGGAGTTGAACAAGGTCTAGAGCGTGGGAAAATCTTTACCTTTCTAGATTTAGTACGACAACATGTTTTAACTTCCGAATTTGCGAGTGAGCAATTGGGCATGACCGTTGCTGAGTTTGAGGCCTTATTGTAAGACCAGCACTAATGGTCAGGAAAACCATTTAGTCAAGATGGCGTTCTTAGAATTAAAAAAATATAGAGAAACCAGCAAAGACGAAGTTCGCAAGCCATGGTTGGAATTTTTGGGGAATAACCCCTTTACCCAATAATAAGCTTTCATCAATCCGCTGTCTATAAAATGTAAGGATAGGCAGTCTACCATTTAAAATAAAATAATGACAGATTTTTCCGAGGCAAAAGGTAAGATCTGTTTTTTTATTTATATTAAATTTTATAGTTTAGATGTTTTAAATATAAGTATAATAACGCTTGCATATATATATATATATATATATAATTCTTGAAAAATGCTCATAAACACGATTGTTGTAGTATTTTTGTTTTGAATAAACTTTATGTAAGTGCTTGCTTGTGCATTGGGAAAGTGTTAATATAGTGTTGAGACATTATGTTTCAAAGCTTTTTAGCTAATCGATTGAAACAATGAAAGGATTTGCTTATGTTTGGTAAAAAGCGTGACGACAATGGTGAAAAACTTTACCGTTATTCTATAAGAAAGTACCATTTTGGTGCTGCGAGTGTAGCGATTGCAGCGCTCATCTTTTTTGCGAATGGAGTAGCTAAGGCGGATATGGCCGTCTCTCCTGCAACAGCCAATACTGAAAAAGTGGGGGTTGCTGTTACTGGTTTGACCGAGGGAGTTCCACCTACAGAGGGACATTCAGAAAAATCACAAGAAGTAGGGGCTGAGAAAGAGATAAGTGCTAAGAAATCGGTGGATAAGTCTGCTCTTAATCAGGCTCTTAGTGACCTTCAAGCAGAGATTGCTAAGATAGATAATGGGAAGTTGTCAAGTCTAGCTAGTCAGATTTCTCAATTAACCGATGAAAGCAAACGTTTGCTTTGGGACGAAAATACATCTGAAGAAGCAGTTGCAACCTTAGTGGGCCGAGTTCAAGCTATGACAGAGCAAGTACGTCAGCTCCAGTCTAAGAACGATAATAAGCCTGCTAACGAAGCTAGTGCTGTTTCTAAGGAAAATAAAGAAGCCTTGAATGCTACACGGACTAGCGAAGCGACGTTAGAGGGTAATCTCACTTTAGATAAGCCTGCAGAAGTAATAGAAGGTTCCACAGTTAGTTCTAAAGTTCAAGATGAAAAAGAACTTAAAAAGACTGATAAAAGTGCGCTTTCTGTTGAAGGAACTGAAGATGGCAGAAAGTCTGAAAAAGCTGGTCAAGAGGAGGAAACTGTAACCAAAAAAGATAAACTGGAAGCGCTATCTGGTTATTTGGTTCGCTACTTAGATGCCGCTAGAAAAATTGAACGCCCTGAGACCAAGAAATTTTTGGAAGGTGTAGAAGAAGTTGTTCGCTCTGTTGAAGATGGATTAAAAAATCCGCAATTAACAGCTTCAGAAATTGAAGAATTAATGAAGCAAGGGAAACAAGCAGAGAAAAAACTAGCACTTGCTGTCACACGTGAACATTCAGGTAAACGTGATTCTCTAAATGGAAATAAAATGCTTCCAGACTCCTATTTTAGAGCAAGCTACTATAGAGCTGCTGATGGGAAAGTTTATGATAGTCATGGTGACGACCGTTTAACTGAAGCAACTGTTGGATATATTACAAAAGCAAATGATGGTTCGGGGTATCCACCAGGTACATTTTTATATATTTCACACAATGATAATGCTTCTGCTAATGGTAGAAATAATGCAGATTTAGGACCGCAACCTGTAAAAAGATTAAAAAACAAAGTTTTTGCAGAAGTTACTAAACAATCAGATGGGTATCATTGGAAAATAACCTATAATAATGCTCGTGAGTCTAGACAAAATCCGATTTATTACTTTACTGTCCCAGAAGGTCATTCAGTTCGAAACATGAAATTGATCGAAAATGGAGCAGTGGTAAAACAAGGTGGAGTTAGAGAAGTATTTAATGGAGCTTCTGATAAATATTTAACCTCTGTTGGTACACCAGATGCGGGAGTTCATGGAACGCCTTATTATGAAAATGTTGCGAATGTCCAAAATGGGATTGTAGGTAACCGTGGCGGAATTTATGGTTTAGATGATTTTGTAAAAAATAATACTGAAGTTTATTTCAATAGAGATGGAATGACTGAAGAAGACAAAATTGTAACAAATAAGTTATACGATAAAATTAAAAGTTCTACTCAGAATGTGTTTGCTTTTAGACCACGTGACTTTGATAGAGGAAATACTTATGTTGCTGAGTTTGATACAGTAGGAGATACTGAAGCACCACTATACTATATTGCCGGGATGAAATCTTATGAAAAAATTCCAACTGGACGTTTCATGCATAAGAGTTATCAACAATGGTATGGAGTTCAAGAAAGGTATAATATTACAGTTGATACTAGCAGATTAAAAACAACATTCCTGAAAGGAACAGGTATAGGAACTCTTGATACAAAAGCTGGATTAGAGAGTAGTGCGGTTACGATAGAAGATACCTATACTAATACAAAATTTAATCCAGGCTCTGGCGATATTGGAGAGTATAATACTTATAAATCAACAGGAAACTACAGTAATGACTATCACAAACAATTTCATAATAGATTTGTTAGAGATTTTAGAGGCGGCGAAGATGGAATTAATGTAACTGCTGATAGAACTAAAGGAAATCATACTTTATACATTGAAGCTGACGTTCGAAATCAAAGAATTAATTTCCGTCTACCTTATAAAGTTGTTACACAGTCAGATATTTATCAGCCTGTAGCAAAAGCTGCCACTGGTGTTAAAGACTATACGGGGAACCTAGGTGCTGCGAGTGACTATATTACAGAATATAGATATAATTCTGTTCCAGGATTTAAAGAACCGGATTCAAACGATATGGGTACGCCTAGTCCAGGATTATCATTTTACAAAGATAGAATTACTGATTTTCCTAAAACTAGCGCTAGAATTAAAGAACAATCTGTTAAATCTGTTGAATGGGCAGGAGGAACGAATGACCTTACTACTGGTACTAGGGTCATTGAGCTGACTGTAGAAAATGGTAGAAAAGAACTCTTTAAAGTTCCTAATTACATTGATGTCACACCAGGTGGAAAGATTTCTGCAGAAAATGTCGCAAAGTTGAATGCTGCTATTCGTGAAGCTTATCAAAAAGTTGATACAAACGGAAATGTTTCTGGTACAGTTCCTGCTGTTACATCAACTACTCCTGTATGGGTGCAAAAACAAATAAAAGTTACTTACTATGATAATGAAAATAATGCTCGTACAAATAACCAAGATGATTCTGTAGATTATGTAGATGTACTTTTCAAAAATATTAGAAAAGAAGTAACGCCTACAGCTCCAGCAATTAGTGTGCCTGATGATGGCTCAGCTTCTGTAACGCCAAAAGGGACTACAGACAAAATGGTAGTATCTTATAGACCTACTGATCAAAATGCTGATACTACAATAACAGTTAAAAAATCAGGGACTACATGGGGAGCGGTTGATACTTTACCAAATGGAGTAACAGTTAATCCATCTAACGGGGTTGTATCAATTACAGAACCTACTGTAAAAGATTTATCAACAATAACTGCTAAAGCAACTTATTTAAATAGTGATGAAGCTTCTGCAACAGATACAGTAAAAACTCCAGATAATGTTGCACCAACAGTATCATTTAATGGAAAAGCATTAACAGCAAATGCAGATGATAATCGTTTTATTATTTATCGTGGAGCAAACTTCAATCCTACATTTAGAGTTCAAGATAATAAGAATAATGTAAACTTATCGATTACTGGACTTCCAAAAGGAGTCGCAAATGTCACAGCTAGTGGAAGTAAGGATTATAACTACACAATTCCTGATAATAATGTAGCAACCGACGCTCCATTTGGAGAAAATATTGCAAGTGTGGTTGCGACGGATGCTCGTAATAATACTGCGACATATAAATTTAAATACCGTATAGTCGATGTACAAGCTAGTAGTACAGAAACACGTCCTGTTGGAAGTGAATTAGGTGATCCTCATAGTCAATTCAAAGTGGCAGATAGTGCTAGTTCAGACAACGATAAGTACTATCCAACTGGTATGCAGTTTAAATGGAAAGAATTCAATTCTAGTACTTTTACATTTACTGATGTTGCTAATAATACGAAATTAAACGAGGTAGGAAATGTTACTAAGTATACCGCAACGGCTGTATTCCCTAGTACTGTAAATACAAAACCAATAGATGGCGTAAATTATACAATTTATTCACCTACTCAAAAAGCAGTACAAAAGACGTTTAATGTGACGGATTCTGTTTCTCCTACTGTGAAATTAACAAATCTTATTACAAAGAATGAAACAGTATTAACTAATACGGTGCCAACATCAACTGATGGAACAGATGGAACAGCTATAACAATTTTCCGTGGGGCTAAGTTAGTTTTACCTTTGAAATTTTCAGATAATGCCTCAGAAGGACATGTAAATGTTCAATATGTTTCAGGTTTACCAAAAGGAGTTTCGTTTGGTGGAAGTAATAATAAGTTAACATTCACAGGCGCAAATGAAACTAATCCAACTACGCATACGGTAGAAGGTAAGGTGGCTGCTGATGCAACGCTAGGCTATTCTACAGTTACACTTAAAGTATCTGATTCAAAAGATGGGGATGTATCTAAAGGGAATCAATCAGAAGTAAAATTCCGTGTAAGAGTACTAGATTTAGACTTTGAACCTGGGCGTGTGGCTGAACCTAATCAATCATCAACAACGATAAACGCTACAAAAGGACAAAATCTTGAAGATGCAAATAATTATTTAACGGTTAATTCTGGAACAAATCGTCAGGATCAAAATAACTTCCCAGGTGGAATGACATTCCGTATGGTGGATAGTACGACGAACACGGTTATTTCTAAGTTGCCTGATGCTCCAGGTCGTTATGTTGTAAAAGCAAGAGCTTATTTCCCAGTAGATTATGCTGGAACAAATGAAGTGAGCGAAGTAGTAACAGGAAATAGTGATAAACAGCTTAATGGACGTCGTTATTTGGAGAAAACTATTAATTTTGTTGTAAAACCAATAGCTCCAACAATTGCTCCACAAACTAATGGAGATGTAACAATCACACCAGCGAATGAGACTAATGTAAATACATTAAACTTCACTTATATCCATCCAAATGGTTCTACACAAAATATTACAGCAACAAAAACAGGTAACACATGGAGTTTAACTAATGCACCAGCAGATGGTGTAACAATCAATGAAAATACGGGTGTAGTTACGATTAAAGACCGTGCTGTGAAAGATAATCAAACGGTAACGGCTAAATCTGTGACAGCAGACTCTGCTTCAGCTAATCGTGTAGAAAGTGATATAACGAATAGCACTTCTCCAAACGGGGATACAGAAAGACCGAAGTTTGTATTTAATGAAAATAGAAAAGAAACATTTAAAGAAAATGGTGACCAAGTTGTTTATGTAACTCCAACTGAAACTACAGATATTGAAATAGGTAGTGTAACGGATAATTCAAATAAATTATTAAAAGTTGAAATGTCCTCTACTATCTCGGAATTTGGAGGAATAACTTTTGAAGGAGTAGCAAATCGAAATGATAATGTGGAACTAGATGCTCCAAGAAAAGTTATAGTTAGAGGAGTTATTCCTGGTAAAAATGGTACTAGAAACTGGGTAGGTAATGAAGTTTATACACGTAATGTACGTGCACAAGATGCTGCAACACTATCAACAGAGGATTCAGCTGCAAATACTGTTAAATTCAAAGTTTTAATACAAAAAGACAAATATACACCAAATACGGTTGCTCCAGTAATTGAAAAAGATATTACACAACCGAATACATCGTTGACAGATGAAGAGTTTAACAAGATTAAAAATTCATTAACATTTACTGCAGATAAAGGTACTGTTAAGATTGATAAAAACACTCAAAACCTAACGTTTACATCTGATAAAGTAGTAAAAGTTAAAGATGATGGTTCATACTATGTGTCAGCTACAGTAACATATCCAGATGGTTCTTCTGAAACAGTGGAAGTTCCAGTTGATGCTAAACAAGCGAATAAATCAAGAACAACATTAACTGCTCAAGAAGTTTCTATCAAAGCTGCAAAAGATAAAAATGCACAAGGTGTAGTTCCAACTACAGAATCAAGTCGAGTAATTAGTAATATTGCAATTCCAAACAATCAGCCACAACCAAGAACAAAAGTTCTTAAAGATAACGGACGTATTACAGAAGTAGATGGTAAGAAAGTTGCGACTGTAGTATTAACATATTCTGATAATTCTACAAAAGAAGTAACAGTGCCAGTTTTAGAAGTTAAACCAATTGACATTACAACAACATTTAACGAGTTGGATAATACGGTAACAGTTAAACCGAATACAACAGTAGAAAATGGTGACAAATTACACGTAACAATTCGTGGCGTTGGAATGCAATTAACAAAAACAGCTACAGGTTACACAAATAGCCGTAACGACCGTAACATTACTGTGAATTCAGATGGAAGTATTACAATCGGCCTAGTAGGAAACGAAACATTCCAAGCAGGAGACCGCATTGTAACACGTCACGAAAGCAATAAAAACGGAAAAGTCGATTCATACGAAACAGAAGCATTCGCAGGATTGAAACCAGTTGAGAAAGTTCCAGCAATTAATCTAACAGCTTTAAATAACAAAGAAAAAGAAGACGTTAAAGCAGCCGTGAAAAAAGCAAATCCTTCAGTTAATGTTGCAGAATTACAAGTAGCAGCAAACGGGGATGTAACTTATAGACACAAAGGTGCAGGAGTAGGATCTAGTGACCCAACACCAGAGGTTAGGTTGACAGGAACTGTACGTGAACGTAACGATGCAGAGAAGATTGATCCAACAGTGACACCATTAACACGTCATGATCAAGCACCAAAACACACAGCAGACCAAGTAACAGGAGCCGTAACAGGCGACAAGATTACCGGTAAGAAAGTGATTGGAGATATTCCAGACGGAACAGGTGAAGTAACTGTAGAAGTAACGTATGAAGACGGAAGTAAAGAAAACGTTAAAGTACCAATTACAGTAACACCAAGTGATGCGACAACAATCGCACCAACAGTGACACCATTAACACGTCATGATCAAGCACCAAAACACACAGCAGACCAAGTAACAGGAGCCGTAACAGGCGACAAGATTACCGGTAAGAAAGTGATTGGAGATATTCCAGACGGAACAGGTGAAGTAACTGTAGAAGTAACGTATGAAGACGGAAGTAAAGAAAACGTTAAAGTACCAATTACAGTGCTAGTGAACCAAGACTTCACTCCAGTGAAACCAACCGACAAAGTTCCAGTGAAAGACAAAGCCCACTTAACTCCAGAAGAGAAAAAACAAGTGGCAGA